>JAOUMJ010000022.1 GCA_029881495.1 Nitrospinota bacterium
GCAGGATTTGAACACTTGCCTTCGTGCCCGACCGAAGAGGGAGGGCATTTCCGACAGGAAATAGAAGGCAATCCAAACAAACTTCCACAGCTCCTGCCCCCGCTACCTGAAATGCCTTTATGGAGATAATCGGAATTTCTTTCCTCTCGTACAACTCCTTACCCAATCAATATTTCAAAAACTCCCGTATCTCCTTCTCCTTTTCCAGAGCATCGCAGTAGCCGAGATTCAGAAGGATTGTTGTGTAGTTCGTATCAAACGACAGGTATGAAAGGAGTTCCCGCCCCGACTTCTCGCTAACCCCGATACCGCTTAAGAGATGTCTCATCATGAACGGGAACCTGTGAAATTGCTGGCTCGCCAGCTTACCAAGATCGCGGGACGGCCTTATGACAAGCAACGGAACCTCCCTGAGGTTGTCCGGGTGGCTGGCACGTGAAAACTGGTTCATTCTGCTGATCGTACGGTTTACGCGCTCCATTCTTTCTATATCAGAGTCCAGCGAATCGAGAAAAATGGAGTTCATCAAAAGCCCCGCTATATCGGCAAGCACAACCTTCTCCGTTTTCTCATCATTCTTGCTTTGCAGATAATCCTGCGTGCGCGGTTTTCTGCTCCCGATAGCGAATACCTTGTCGGCTCCTAGATGGATGGCCGAGCTGAGCGGAGAGATAAGCCTTATGCTTCCATCGCCGTAAAAATTGTCGTCGAGTTTCCGAGGGGGGAAGAAGAGCGGTATAGCGGTCGAGGCCATTATATGATCAACGGTCAAGCTGGTCCGCTTCGATATTCTTTGGCTCCTTTCCCAATCCTCGAACGGTAAATTGGAATCGAAAAATGTCATATTGGTGCCGGTGCGATAGTTCGTGGCGCTGATAGCCAATGCATCGATAACGCCGCGCTGAATATTCCTCTTTATTGTATGGAAATTTACCTCCCTCTCCAGCAGACTTCTCAGCGGCGCGGTATCCATCAGATAGTTCGCTTCGGATAGGCCAAGCCTCCCGCCAAGTACGAGATTCATGAGGAGCTTTACACCAAGAGATATGAGGGAGATGCCGTCCGAGCGAATGACCATATCTATTTTCAAGCCGCTCCAGAGCTTCCAAAGCCACTCCGAAGTCTTTCGGAAATCGTACGCGCCATACGCAAGCGCAGCTCCATTAACGGCCCCCGCGGAAACTCCGGTGATTATCTTAAATGGAATTTCCTTGCTGTCGGTCATTTCGGAAACCGCCTTTATTACGCCTGTCTGGTAAGCTGTGCGCGCTCCGCCACCGACAAGTACAAGCCCGGATTTACTCATTTGCTTCTCTCCGAAAAATGTCGTTAACGCTGACGAATTATACGATTTAAATTATAGCAGACGGGCACGGACGGGGCTTCAGGAAGAATTTAATTCATCGACTGACAACACAGGGAAGAGAGATGGCAATATCAGCGAATTTTATTTGCAGATTTTACGGATCATCAACGAAAAGGGACTTGAAAATAAAAATCCGCGCTCCAAAGGGAGCGCGGATATGAATGGAATGCTAAGACTACCTTGCGGCTCGCTGGTGACCGTAGTTGCGTCGCGGTCTGAAATTTCCGCGCTTCGCCGGTCGCCTGTTGAATTCGGCCTTTATCCTGGACGCTGCGGCCGCGGGTGAATGCCACGCGTGGCTTTCGTCCACAGGAAGGATAGATTTGGTTATCCGCTCAATGCTTCCGAGAAATCCACGCTCCTCGCTGTCGCAGAACGATATGGCGATGCCGGAAGCGCCGGCTCTCGCCGTTCGCCCTATCCGGTGAACGTAATTTTCCGGTTCGTTCGGCATTTCAAAATTTATAACGTGCGAGATGTCCTTAACGTCTATTCCGCGCGACGCCACGTCTGTGGCCACGAGAACACGAACCTGCCCGTTGCTGAATTTCCTAAGCGCCTGCATGCGAGCCGACTGCGACTTATTGCCGTGTATCGCCTCTGCTTTAACCATATTCCTGTTCAGCTTCTGAGCGATGTTGTTCGCCTTATGCTTTGTCCTTGTGAATATCAGCGCGCGGTTTATCGCCGCATCTTCCAGAATGGAAAAGAGGAGAGCCTCCTTGTCCTGACGATCCACAAAAAGAACCTTCTGCTCCACCTTCACCGCGGTAGAAGAGATCGGATTCACCTTAATGTGAATGGGATCCTTCAGGAGCCTCGCGGCCAGCTGTGAAGCTTCGCCCGGCATCGTGGCGGAGAAGAACATTGTCTGCCTGTTATCAGGTATCTTCGCGATTATCTTTTTGATGTCGTCGATAAATCCCATATCGAGCATCCGGTCCGCTTCATCAAGCGTGAAGACCTCCAGACAATCGAGGAATATGTGACGCTGATTCATCAGATCCAGAAGTCTTCCCGGCGTCGCCACAAGAACGTCCACGTTTCGCGAAAGCGCCCTTATCTGGGAGTACATAGGCACCCCGCCATAGACCGCCGCGCAGGTTATTTTCAAATATCTGCTGTAAGTCTTGAAACTTTCACATACCTGATTCGCCAGTTCCCTGGTCGGAGCGAGAATGAGGGCTCGAGGTGAGTTTCTTTTTCCTGAAATCTTTCCTGCTGAAAGACGTTGCAGTATTGGGAGGGAAAAAGCCGCCGTTTTACCTGTACCGGTTTGCGCGGCTCCCAGCAGGTCTTTCCCTGCCAAAAGATGCGGAATTGCTTCGGCCTGTATCGGTGTGGGAAATTCATATTTTTCCCCGCTCAATGCTCGGAGCAGTGGTTCGATAAGACCCAACTCCGCAAATGTTGTTTTATTCATGCTGAATATTTTCCTTAACTGTTTGAAATTATTTTGAAATATCCCCCCCGCTGGAAGCGGGGGGAACAGGTTCCTACCGTTATCGGTAGCCCCTTGAGGTATTCGGCTTCCTGTCTTCTGCCTGGCTCACCTTCATGTTGCGTCCCTTGTAATCCATTCCGTTGAGCTCCTTTATGGCGGCGTCAGCGGCTGAATTATCCATCTCAATGAACGCGAATCCGCGGGAACGGCCTGTGTCCCTGTCCGTGATAAGCTTGCAAGATTCCAGCTCGCCATGCTTCTCGAAAAGTTCGCGAAGGTCCGATTCCGTTGTTTCAAATGAAAGGTTGCCTGTAAAAATCTTCACTATATATGTACCATCCTAAAAAAAAAATTATTGACGTATATCCTTAAATGGATAAAACGTATCGCGTAGCCCAACTTTGGAAAGAAAATCTGAGGCGGGTTTATCTACTTCAGCATTTGCCAAAATGTGGCGTATTAATGTAACTGCTGAAGTGTAGCACCTTTTACCTGGTTTACATAACTTTTATTTTCAAAGGGGCATTTGCTCTCCTTACCGGCAAATGCGCCCGATAAGTGGAGTTAAATGCCCTGCGGATAAAAACATAAACCTCCGGTGCCGATATTTTTTTAAAAAAGAGGCTCCCATGAAAACCGGACCCTCATATTGGATGGAATTCGGAAAAAAGGGCAATAATCCACCGCACCTACCAAGGGCAGAAAAAATTCAAAAGCGAGAGTAATTTTTGAAGCGGTCGTAGTGCACTGAATTTATGCCACTTGCCAAAGGAAAGCTTAAGAAAGATCAAAACCGGTCGAAAAAACTAACAGGGTGAGGAGGAGTAGCTGCAAGAGAATTACGAAAAAACTTCCGCTCAAGCCTGATGAAAATAAAATCACTCCTAGAACGACACATATACTAATATATTACGGGAGTCAGTTTAAATTGGGGTTTCTGAATGGATAAAGCGAATACAAAAGAGGCGCTTAAAGGGATATCCTTTCTGCTTGGAATAAGCAGTGAATCTCTTATGGTGACGGTTTCCGATATCCTTCGGCAGGCCGGGTGCGTCAGCGTGGTGCCGACCGAATCCGGCGACAAAACCCTCACTACCTTAAAGCGCGGATTTCGCACCCGGGAATACTTCGTGGTTCTCGACATGGATCTTGTGAAGATAAGCGGGATGGAAGTAGCCCGCGAGATCAGGGGGGATGCCAACCTCGAGAACCTGCCGATACTGATACTCTCCTCCGACCTTACTCCTGAACAGATAAGCATGGCCGCCGAAATAGGGGTTAACGGATTCATCGTAAAGCCGTTTACCCCATCCGCGTTTGTAGAAAAGGCTTTGGCCATCATAGAAGCGCGCAAGAATCCGCCGGAACATATAAAGCTGATAATGCAGGGCGAAGAGCTCTTTAAAAGCCAGAAATACGAGGAGGCGCTTGCTCAATTCAATCTTTCAAAAAAGCTGAACAAAAGCGCGAGGATATTTGTAAATATTGGCGAAGTGCACGAAGTCAAAAAGGATTACAACCACGCCACAGAGAGCTACAAGGAAGCTGTGAAAATTAACCCAAAATACATCAAGGCTTACAATGCCGCCGCCAACATGTTCCTGAAACTTAAGAAATCATCCACGGCTCTCGCCTTCCTGAACAAAGCCGCGGAGATAAGCCCTAACAATCCTGACAGAATGATGCAGATAGCGAAACTCCATCTGGAAAATGGCGACACTGAAAAGGCGGATGCGGCCTTCCAGAAAGCGATAAAGCTCAACCCGCACAAGAGCATAGAGGTTAGCGAAACCCTCATTGCAAGCGAAAAGGCGGAAAAGGCCGAAGAGTATCTACGCAAATATCTGGAGCGGGATGAAAACCATATCGCCACCTACAACAAACTCGGGATCGCGCTCAGGCGACAGGGGAGATGGCAGAAGGCGGTCGAAGAATACCGGAAAGCGCTCGCCATTTACAAGGATGACGAAGGCCTCTACTTCAATATGGGCAAAGCGTTTCTCGAGGGGAAAAGCTACGACCGGGCAAGAGACTGTTTCTACAAGGCGCTTGAGCTCAAACCGCAATTTCCAGAAGCATTGGCCGAGCTTAAAAAACTATCCTGATACATCTTCCCTTTTTTTCCTTGCATATAACCCCGCGTCATGGAAAATCCAATCTGTGCGGTTATGGTTAATCACATATACTTAATACTTCGAACGCAGATGGAGCCGAGGGGAACCGCAACGAAAATACTTTTCAGCCAGTTCCTTCATCCGAGTGCGACGAGTTTTGGCACCGCCAAGCATAGGCTTATGCGATGGCAAAATCCCACAAGCCTACACCAAGGTGATTATCTTGTCAGGTAATGATACCTTTTGAATCAAGAAACTCATTTGGAACATCAAAATTTTTCCGGCCAGCAATTGCGAAGTAATAAAGAGGTTGGCCTTCAACAGACAATCTGTGCCGATATCGCTCTATGTGGTAAACATCAAGATATTTCGAAAATATCAATTCGCGGATCATTTTCGAAAACCCTGATTCATCACTGACATCAAAGAAAGACTCTTTTATATTGAATGCGACCCACCCTTCATCCTTGATAATGTTAAAGGCCTCAATGAATGCCTTGGTTGGAATATCTCCAAACCCCAAAGAGGCAACCGTTACCATGCAGTCACACTGCCATGAGGCGATTTCTTCTCTTTTTTCTTTATCCAGGCTGGTGAAATCTTCGACATAGTAGGCATCGTACACACCGGGCCTGTCACGCATAGTGGCATCATATGCTTCCGGGATAATATCCACCCCTACCAGGCGGGAAACACCATGTTTTTTCAGCTCCTCCCCCATCATGCCGTTACCTGCGCCGAGATCCAATACTCGCAACTCGGAGAAATTATCTTGAGATTGTTTTACGGCAGATTCAATAATGGTTGCTACCTTGGCAGGAGATGCGCACTTCAAGCGGTCATAAAATATCTGCTCGTACAGATCTTGTACTTGGTAAATTTCATCATAATCATGGAATTTGATTTTACGTCGTCCTCCAGAACCCTGAAGATAGAAATAGACTTCATTCTGGCCAAGACTGGATAATTCGGGTTTTGGAAACTGTATACTGTGTCTTTTTAGCATTGTACTCCTATTTTGTTTCAATGATATTTCACCCTTACGTTGGAGAGTGGCGATTCTCCAACTGAGTAATTTCTATAAACAGTAAACCTTAATCGCTCCCATAATGCAAATTCCGCATGTTCTCCCGGGAAAAGGTCAACTTATATCTCATTTACCGATTACTCCCTTTTTGCAAAGTCGAAGTATAATGAAAAACCATGAAATCCTTTTGGTGCGGCGGGGCAGAGTGAAACATACCTCCTTCAAAATTTTAATCCTGACGGTTGCGCTAGCTCTCACCATGGACATTATCGGAACCAACGGCGCGGAAGCGGTAAGAAGGTCGTCTGAAGTCGCAAAACTTATCCAGAAGGATTACGACAAAGAATCCCTTTTCGAGCGTTTCCAATTCAACGTGAAGGTGAGGGAGTTTGCTTTTGGCACACTCCATCTCAACATGCCGCGGATGCCGCGCTCGCGCCTGTCCGGGAAAAGGCTCCACCTGCAGAGGGACTGGTTCATCATGCGGATCAAGGCTGAAGAGATAGCAAAAAAGTATCCTGAGGTGAAAAACATTGTCTGGCACAACATCCCACCCCCGCCCCCGACAAGAAATGATGACTTAAAGAAACCTGATAGCAAAAAGGAAGAAAGCAGGGAAGACAAGAAGGACGAGGCCGGTCAGCCCGCGAAAAAATCATCCAAAAAAATGAGAAACAGAAATCTGACTAACATAAACATAATCTATGGCCTTAAGAACCTGAAGAACAACTATTGGGAGCCAAAGGTTATTCGCTCACAGCGAAATACCGGCTTTGAATTCGATTATGCCAAAAAGAGCTGGCCCGTCTCCGCACTTGCGGGAATATCTCAATCTTTCTCTGTAGGAAACATCGCTCTTATCGGTTCCGAAGTAGCCGTGCAGAACACCATGCTTGAATTCGATTTCGGAATTAAGAAATATATCCAGGTCACAGAAATATTCCTCCCCTACATCTCGCTGGGAGGGGCAAGCATGCAGATAACCGAAAAAGGGGTAGCAGGGACCACCACCGTTTCAAACACAAAGGATATCTTTTACGGATACTTCGTTGGTGGAGGGATTCTGTTCAATCCGAACGAAACCTTTAATATTGGGATCGATTTCAAATCGATGTACGGATCGAAGGAACGGATGGCGGATTACGAACAGGCAATTCTCTTCATCGGGTTCGGGTTTTAGCGTCGACACTTGGCCCATCCAATATACCCAGCCTGGACCAGCCATGCCTATCTGCAAGTAACAGCCCGACCCTTTAACCGCCCGGCAAGGAGTTGCTGAATTACGGATTGATGTAGGCGGAACCTGCGTTGCTAGTCGAGCCGGGATCTTCCTGAGGCGCACCGACCACCCTGTTAGTAGTTGTCGTACCGACCGACATACCGAACCTGTCTCCCGCCGCCGCATCATACGGAGTAACTTTCGTCACGACAGTAGGTGCCGTAGCAAGGAAAGTATAGGCCGCTCCAGCCTCGCCATTTTCCAGATACGAGCCGACAACAGCATTATTGCCGTTTATCGCAACCGAGTTCCCAAACGCCGCGCCGGTCACAGGGGTCGTGGCCTTCACTTCGGAAGTTCCGCCCGTCCATGAGTTGGTGCCGTTATTTGTAAGAAGGAATGCCGCTCCAGAAGTTGCCGAAGATGTGGTCCTATCTATCGCGCCGACAAGAGCATAGCTTGCGCTCAAGGCGACCGAATATCCGAACTTATCTCCTGCGGCGTAAACGACCATCACGTTGTTTCCGGTCGTCCATGTATTAACCACGGGATTTGCCTTATTGAATGGATGAACCGCTCCCGAATTCGCTCCCCATAGCGACTGGTACGGAGCGCCTACCATTGCGTTGTCGCCGTCTATCGCAACCGAAAATCCGAACTGAGCCCCGGCGGCGCTGACAAGCGGAAGCAACTGCGCCCTGTCGCCCCATGTATTGGAGCCGTCATCCATGAATACATATGCCGCGCCGGCATCTCCGACCGCGCCTGGATCCTCTTGCGGTGCACCGACTATCGCAAAGAGTCCGCTTATAGAAACCGATTTACCGAACAATCCGTTCGCGGAACCGCCGCCTGAAAGTATTTTTGTTCCCGCCGACCATGTGTTTGTAGCCGGAGTAATCAGCTTGTAAACATATGCAACGCCTTGACTGGAATTCTTTCCAGACGCGCCGACGATCGCATAGCTTCCGCTGATGGCAACCGACTTGCCGAAGTTATCCCCCGCCGCCGGATCGCTCGCCACTATCTTGGTCGCTCTCCCCCAGCTATTGTAGGTTGCATCTCTCTTGTATATATACGCCGCCCCCGCGTCCGCCCCACCGGCATCCTCGTAAGGCGCGCCGACTATCATGTAGTCACCGCTAATGGCGACCGCTTCGCCAAACCCGTCAGACGCCTGCGGGTCGGTAGCCGCTACCTTACCGATCGAAGTGAAGTTCCACGACGTAGCCGGAAGAGCGTTGCCCGCTGGATCGGTGATGGTCCCCGCAAGATCTACCGAATACTGCGCCTTTGCCGAAGGGAGCCATGCGTTCGGCGTGAAGGTCGCGACCGTATCACCACCGCTAAAACCTAAAGTTCCTGCGACTCCGCCAGAGACCGGGTCTGTGACTGTAAACGATGTGCCGTCTATCGTCGCGGTATCCATCGGCTCCGAGAATGTGGCGATAACTTTTGTATCAATGGCGACATTCGTCGCGCCGCTTGCCGGGCTCTTAATTGTTACGGACGGAGGGGTGGTATCGATATCTATTCCGTCACTGTTCCCCGACCACGCGCCGATATTGCCGGCAGTATCGACCGCGCGCACTTTAGCGAATAGAGTCTCTCCATCTGCACCGGTTATATCCTTGGTCAGAACATTGCCGACTGTGCCGCTGAACTTGGTACTCCCTCCAGGTATCGTACCTACTTGCAGTTCGTAGCTCGCCACGCCGCTACCACCTACATCAGCAGATGCCCCCCAGCTGAATGTCACGGTGGTGACCTGACTGTATACCCCAGCGTCGGTGGGGGTGCCCGGTGCTGTCGGCAGAGTTATGTCGATAGTAATGCCGTCGCTGTTCCCCGACCACGCGCCCGTCAATCCCGCGCCGTTCACCGCCTGAACACGGGCGTAAAGCGTATTCGTATCAACGCCGGTAACATTCTTCGTAAGGACATTGCCGACATTGCCGCTGAATATGTCGCTTCCCCCCGGAGCGGTCCCAACCTGAAGGTTGTAGCTCGCTATTCCGCTTCCGGCGTCTGTCGCCGCAGCCCAGTTGAACGTCACCGTAGCGCTCGTGCTCCATAGCCCAGCATCTGTCGGTATTCCCGGCGCTGACGAAGCCGATGTATCTATCGTTATCCCGTCGCTGTTCGCGGAGAAACTCCCCGCGGTTCCGGCGCCGTTTACCGCCTGAACTTTCGCGTATAGGGTATCGCCGTTGTTGCCGGTAATATTCTTTGAAAGAACATTTCCGACATCAGCGTTGAATACGTCGCTCCCGCCCGGCGTGGTGCCGACCTGGAGAACGTAACTGGCGACCCCGCTCTCGGCGTCCGCCGAGGCGACCCAGCTGAATGTAACCGTTGTGTTAGAAGTATATGTTCCTCCGTCTGTCGGGGTGCCGGGTGTGCTTGGCTGTGTGATATCTATCGTTATCCCGTCGCTGTTGCCTGAAAACGCTCCGCTAAGCCCCGCCCCGTTAACGGCCTGCACGCGCGCGTATAACGTTTGCGAATGCGAACCGGTAACAGTTTTCGTGAGTACGTTGCCGACGTCGCCGTTGAAGATGTCGCTTCCACCCTGAGATGTGCCTACTTGAAGATAATAGGATGTCACGCCGCTGTTTCCATCAACGGCAGGGGTCCAGTTGAATGTCACCGATGTCGAAGTGCTGTACACCCCAGCGTCTGACGGTATCCCCGGCGATGAAGGAGCAGTAGTGTCTATCGTTATGCCGTCGCTGTTCCCAGACCAGCTACCCACCGTACCCGCGCCGTTCTCCGCCTGAACCCGCGCGTAGAGGATGTCGCCGGTCACGCCGTTAATATCGTATGTGAGGACGTTGCCGATTGGACCGTTGAACTTGTTGCTCCCGCCGGGGGTCGTACCGACCTGGAGGTAGTAGTTTACGACCGTGCTTTCAGGGTCGGTTGCCGCCGTCCAGTTGAATGTCACTGTGGTAGAGCCGCTGTAAACGCCGATATCGGTAGGCGTTCCGGGGGTCGTCGGCGAAGTTGTATCTATAGTTATTCCGTTGCTGTTGCCGGACCATGCGCCTGTCGACCCGGCGCCGTTTACCGCCTGAACGCGGGCGTATAACGTATTACCGTTAGAGCCTGTCACGTTCTTTGTAAGTACGTTGCCGACATCCCCGCTGAAGATATCGCTACCCCCCGGCGATGTACCGACCTGCAGATTGTATGAAGTGACGCCGCTGTCGGCATCAGTAGCGCCTGTCCAGATGAAGGTCACCGTAGTTGACGTTGTGTAGACCCCGGCGTCCGTCGGAACTCCCGGCACGCCGGGCGGAGATGTATCTATCGTGATCCCGTCGCTGTTTCCCGACCATGGGCTTACGTCACCCGTACCGTTCACCGACTGTACGCGGGCGTAAAGGGTCTGCCCGTGTGAACCGGCAATATCCTTCGTGAGAACATTGCCGACATCGCCGCTGAATATGTTGCTCCCGCCCGGGGCGGTTCCTACCTGCAGGTTGTAGCTTGCTACGCCGCTCTGCATATCCGCACCCGCCGCCCATGTGAAGATCACCGTCGTCGACGATGTATACAGACCGTCATCAGTCGGGATCCCCGGAGCGGATGGGAGGGTCTGGTCTATAAGGAGTTCATCGAAAGTCGCATCCGTCCCCGCGTTGCCGACTCCGTCTGTGGCCGTGACCGCGACGTCATATGTATTATCCGTGAGCGCGGCAAGAGCATTAGCCGCAAGCGTCCAAGTGCCGTTGCCGTTGTTCACTGCAGTCTTCGTCTGCGCGTTTACGACCACAGAGATCGTCGCGCCGTTGTCGTCGACCGTTCCTGTAAGCTGTGGGCGGTTGTTGTTCGTAACGAGCGTATCGACCGTCACTACAGGTTTTGTGAGATCAACAAGAAGTTCATTTGTCGTCGCGTCGGTTGCCGAATTGCCCGCGACATCAAGAGCAGTGACCAATACCTCGTATGTTCCATCCGTAAGGTCGGAGTTCAGGCTTCCGGCGATAAGCGTCCATGAACCGTTCGCATTGTTCGTAGCGATCTTGGGGGCTTGCGCGCCAACCTTTACCGATATGGCCGCGGTAATGTCATCCACGTTCCCAGTCAATTCTGGATTCGCGCTCTTCGTGTTCAAACTGTTGACGGTAACCACCGGCGGGGTGAGGTCTATATCAAGTTCGTTCGTGGTAGCATCGTTCGCGAAGAGGCCGACCGTATCTGTGGCCTTCGCTTTAACGTCGTATACCCCTTCAGGAAGAACGGTAAGGCTGTTGTCCGCAAGTATCCATGTGCCGTCGCCGTTATTCACAGCGGTCTTGGCCTGTCCGTTTACGACGAGGGTGACGACCGTGTCCGGATCATTATCCGTCACCGTGCCTGAAAGCGGCGGCCTCTGATCATTCGTAGTGAGAGGATCGACAGTGACATCCGGCGCAGTCGTATCGACGATTATCGCCTTGCTTCCGCTGTCGGACCAGTTACCCAATTCATCCCGTTCCTGCACATAGAGGGTATATGTACCGTCCGCGAGCGGCGATGATGGGACGAGAGAAGTTGCTGTAGTTTCCGTTGTGTTTGCCGTCATGTCCGGGTTGTTCATCCTGTACCTGTAAGTGCCGACGCCGTCGCCGTCGCCGGGGGTCCAGCTCCATGTCGGCTGAGTATTGTCTGTCGGTGACGAGCCGGTGACGACAGGCGCGTTCGGCGGGGTGGTATCTACTATGATCGCGGCGAAGCCGGAATCGGACCAGTTGCCCGGTTCGTCCCGCTCCTGAACGTAAAGTGTGTGCGGACCATCCGTGAGTGCGGATGTTGGAGTGAATTCAAGAAAAGTGGTCTCTGTGGAAGCTACTGAAAGATCCTTGTCGTCAAGTTTATATCTGAATGTTCCGTTCCCCCCACCACCCGCAACCCAGCTCCATGTAGGGGTGGGATCTTTTGTCTTTGGCGGATTTTCGACAGATACTACAGGGGGGCTGGGGACCGGTCCATCCACCTTGATATCAAAATATCCGGATATCGACCAGTCGCCAAAGTCGTTCCTCTCCTGTACGTAAAGGGTGTAAACGCCGTTCGGAAATCCGGGGAGATCCGGCGTGTATGTCAGCTCGGTAGTTTCCATTGCGTCCACTATCGCGGTCTCATCATCTACCGCGTATCTAAAGGTTCCGTTCCCTCCGCCGTTACCGAACCATGTCCATACGGGGGTGCTGTCGAGGCTAGGTGTTGTCCCGGATACGGTAGGAGCGGCAGGCATCGCAATCGGCGTGGCGTTTACGACAGCCGACTCCTTGCTCTCGCCATACCTGCTTACAGCCGTCACGACATAGTAATACTTCGAACCCCCTTCTAGATCCTTGTGCGTATATGTAGGTTTTAAAATTCCGTTAATCTTTGTGCCGTTTGTCGAAGAAACTATTGGCCCAGCAGGAAGATCAAGGATAAATGTGTCTGTTGAGGTAGATGTCAGCGTGTCTGTGGATGTCAAGGTCGATGTGTCGGTAGAGGTAGGCGCTTCCTTCACCCAGTAGATATTGTAGGAGTCTGCCCTGAAGACTTCGTTCCAGGTAAGCGTAACTTCCACGATACCCGGTTCCGCCGCGGTGGCTACTACATTCTGCGGAATAGAAGGCTCATTGCCTGTCTGCTGAATGCCGCATGAGGCAAAGATGACCGCAAAAGCCGCCGCAAAAATAAATTTTACAGCCGGACGAAGAAACATTACAAACTCACTTCCAAACATAAAGAATTAAAAAAAATCGATTTACCTTCAAATCCCTGCACACTTCTGCATAAAAAATAGGGCAATGTTCATACCAATTATTTTAAACCCCGCCATATTTTTGGCGAAACATTACGATACGGAATGATATCTTTCAAAGCTATTGAATAATAATGATATATCTAAAATAGCACATCCCGGCCTTGATTTGTCTACATTTGTGGAAATATTTGTTTCAATTGATGATTTTGGCATAAATGTGCATATTATTATACCTAGTGCATCTAAAATACCCGGATTTCCAAATAGTTTGAACGGAAAACCTAATCGCATCCCAGTTCGGATTTTTGACACTATTGAGAAATGTAAGATCAAAGGTTTTGCATGTTGAGTAGTAAAAACGAATTTTGTAGGAATCTGCCATTTTTTGTCGGGTAAGGAGCGGCCGGAAGGGGGTCAATACTACCAGTTTGCCCTGTATGCAAGTTCCCGTTCCTTAGCCGTCTCTATCCAATCATTCCACTTAGCGCTGATCTCGTCATTTTGGATCCCGCTATGAAAGTGCAGTGAGAAAAAGAGATGTTTCTCATCGTTGTCGATACCTTTGGCGACAGTCTTTACCTCAATTTTGTTTATAGCATCATCCGGTTTGGCCCTGTCTGGGAAATATATAGAGACGGCATCCTGAATATCGGAGCTGTTACCGCCGTTTTGCATTTCATCCAGCGGAACAACATCCGCCTCCTCCTGCTCTCCCATGTCAACCCGCAGACCGCCGCTGGAAAGATTCTTCACAACGCCATACTTTTTCGTGCCGTCCGAAAGTTCCACCCGGATGTTCAGCGGCACCTCGCGCATCCCCCATCGAACTTCACTGCGCCTGTTTTGTGCACGGGAAATTTCCAATCCAGACCATTTGTTTCTCAAGATCGGATTCATCCTTTCACGAAGATCCTTGACCAGAAAGGGCTTGAGGAGATAGGCATTGGCCCCTTCGTATATCGCGTTTACAACGTCTTCCTTGTGCGCCTCGCCAGTGACCATAATGATCGGGACATCCCTGATGTACGGTTCTTCCGCCCTTCTTACCGTGCGCAAGACTTCGATCCCCGGAGTCTGCGGCATATTCCAGTCGAGAAGTACCAGATCCAGTTGCGTGTTCGGATCATCGGTCTGGCGAAAAATAACAGAAAGGGCGTCCGTTCCGTTTCGCGCCTTGAACACGTTATCGCGCTTTCTTTTAAAAGTGCAGATAGCGGAAAGCATATTTTCCATGGTTCTGATCATATTGGCCTGGTCGTCCACCAGAAGCACCTTGATCCTGTCCATATGCCTTAGAAATTCCAGATCGCTTATCATTTCCACTAATGACCTCGGAAAAAGTATCCATATCGATAACGAAGATTTCCTACTCAACGCAATTTTATACCCATTAGGGTCTAAAACGGAAATTATCATCGTATGCGGCCACAAGCCTGATTTTATTATGAAAATTTTACATGAAAATATTTAAAGGAAGAAATTAAATGAGGCGGGGCTGGCAACAAACTTTTATTCCCGTTTTACCGGGTACAGCCGTTCGGCCAATCAGATGATCTTTGAGTGCCGCCCCTGCCTCTACAAATAAGCTACACGATTATTGAAGTAAATACAGCCTACTAAAAATATTATTCTTAATGTAGAATTAGAGAAGTGTGAATGAATTCAACTCTCATCACAAACAGCAATCTCTCATTGTAATGATGGAGCCCGAAAGAGATGCTCGACTGGGTAAAAGTAGGAAAAGACGCAGTATCCCTGTTCGCAATCATTGATCCTATAGGTTCGGTAGCCATCTTCCTAAGCCTTACAGCCCAGATGACGGAACTTCAAAAAAAGCAAACCGCAACCATCACAGCCATAACAATGGGGATAGTGCTGATAGTTTCACTTCTGATAGGCGAAAAATTCCTCCAGCTGTTCGGGATAAGCATACCTGCATTCAAGGTGGGGGGCGGGATATTGATATTTTTGCTCGCAATTGCCATGCTGAACGCACAAATCCCCGGCATTAAAAGAACTAAAGAAGAACAGCAAGAAGCAGAAGAGGCAGAAGACGTAAGAACGATCGGTGTGGTGCCTATGGCTATTCCGCTCCTCGCTGGGCCGGGGGCAATTTCCAATGTCATTATCAATTCATACAAGATAACCAGCATGACAGGCTACCTTGTATATATCCTTACAATAATTTTAATCGCTCTCTTCACATGGCTTACATACCGCTGGGGGGTTTCAATTTCATCCCATCTTGGTCGCACAGGAATAAACATAGTCACAAGGCTGATGGGGCTACTTTTGGCGGCGATCTCTGTGGAAATTATCGCGAACGGTCTTAAAGGGCTCTTCCCGATACTTGCCTGAAAACCGCGCTTCCTTTCGCTCCGTAATGTTTTCACCGACAATTTATGCGGTGTATTCTTATGTTACATATATATCAATATAATTTGTTCGGCCACTACTGCTCTGAAAATTTGCAAATTTATGCTAAAATAGCGACTAACAGTTAATCAACGCAGGAGGAGCGCTGGAGAAACTTTTCACATTTTATATATTTCGCTATTTTCTCTAAACTTTTTTGCATTTTCAATTTCGGGAGTTAGGCGTTCTTTCCACTCAGGCTCTCGACTTTGACTGAGGTTTATAGATGCTGTTAAAGCTTGGCCTTCCCCGTGAAAGGATCAGATACCTGATCGTGATAATGACAATTATCACTTTCATAGTCACGGCCGTCTCTACCGGCCTTCTTTATACCGTTTCATTCGAACAGCAGACAACCCGCCTAACAGAAACTGCCCAGAGCCAGGCAAAGCTTATAGAAGCGATGTTCAAACATGACGAACAGCATGGGCACATCACACAGATCGAAACCGAGCTCCATATACTTGGCCAGATGCAAGAGGCTCACAAGAATTACCAGGGGTTCGGCAAGACAGGAGAATTTACATTTGCCAAACTCAAAAACGGAAAGATACATTTTCTGCTGACCCACAGACATTCAGGCAGCTTTGGCACAAATGAAGATCATCCCCCTTTTCCCATGACGGATAATTACGCCCAGCCGATGCAGATGGCGCTTAAAGGAAAATCGGGTTCAATGATAGGTCTTGATTATCGCGGCGAAAAAGTTCTGGCCGCGTACGAGCCTGTCGCTTGGGGAGATGAACAGGTTGGGATCGTCGCGAAAATCGATTTATCCGAAATACGAGCGCCATTCATAAAGACCGGGCTGATCACCGCATTAATCGCCATATTGGCGGTCTTTGCCGGGGCATATGTATTCAGGGAAATAAGCGACCCTTTAATACAGGAATTAAACGACAGCGAATTGCGCTACCGCCAACTGGTGGAATTGACCCCCGACGGATTTTTGATCCATTCAGACGGACGGGTGGTTTTCGCGAATAGCGCGGCAAAAAAAATGCTTGGAACCGACAATCCCGACAGAATAACGGAGACGCCAATAGTTAACTTCGTCTTGCCGGAATTTTGGGAAAACACAATAAACAGAATTTACAAAATGGCTGAGCAAAATAAACCGATAACCCTTATTGAAGAAACCTTCGTCCGAACCGATGGAACAATATTAGACGTTGAGGTGATATCGATGCCGATCCTGTACAAGAACAAACCTGCGCTACAAATGGTTTTACATGACATAACGATACGCAAACAGCATCAAAAGGCGATTCTCGACAGATCAAGAGAGATGCAGACCATTTTCGACGCAATACCAGACATATATTTCCGCTTTAAACCGGACGGGACGATCATCGATTTTCATGCCTCCAGCTATTTTAAAATTGACCTGAAAGCCGCCCCCTGCATCGGCGAGAAAGCGGAAACCGTTTTTCCTGAAGATATGTTCGCAAAGGTTGCTCCCGCGATCTCCGAAGTGGCACAGCAAAAAAGAGTAGCGAATATTGAGTTTAAAATGGCAAATCAAAACGGCTCCAGACACTTTGATTCCAGGCTCCTCCCTTTGCCGAATGGCGAAGTTATGTGCATGTTGCGCGATATAACCGACCGGAAAAAATCGGACATGGCTCTGCAACAGGTGGTTGTAGGAATTTCTTCCGCCAAATCAGGCGCGGAATTTTTCTCTTCACTTGTGTTAAACCTCGCGGGGACATTGAACATATCACATGCGCTGATAGGCAAAATTTGCGAAGACAATATGAATCGCGTGAAAACCATAGCAATATGCGCCGATGGAAAACTGGCGGAAAACTTTGAGTTCGATCTAGAAGGCACTCCTTGCCAAACCGTCATAAATCAAAGGTTATGCACCTATCCAAGCAACGTGACGCGCATGTTCCCGAAGGACAAGATCCTGATAGATATGGGGATCGAGTGTTATTCAGGCACACCCCTGTTTGGGTCGGATGGCCGTTCACTGGGAATACTGGTAATCCTTGACCGGAATCCGATGGTAAACAGGGTGATGACGGAATCGATGCTGGAAATTTTCGCAACACGGGTCGCGGCAGAATTGGAGAGATGCCAGTACGAAGAGGATATCCGCAAGGCGAAGGATGACGCGGTGAAAGCGACGGAACTCAAGGACAAATTTCTATCACTTGTTTCGCACGACCTGAAAACGCCGTTATCATCGATAAACGGCTCTATCCAGCTTTTAAAGCGCGAAAACACGACTTTAAGATCCGAAAATCTTGGGAAGTTTATCGCCCTCGCCGAAAGCGCGGGGAAGCAGATGGGAAACCTTATTGATGAGGTGCTTACTATTAGCAGGTTTAAAACGGGCAAACTTAAACTGAATTGCTCATTTTTCGATCCGTATTTCGCAGTGTACAAAGTTCAGGAGAACGTAAGGACGCTTGCCGAAGCAAAGAACATCATCCTTGAAAATAAAGTGATAAAAAACAAGCGGCTGTTCGCGGATTCTCAGTTATTAACGGAGATCCTTGCAAACCTCATGACAAACGCCATTAAATTCACAAATCCCGGCGGCACGGTAGCTCTCTCTTTCGACGAAGACAAAATGAACACTATCGTTATAGAGGACAACGGCATAGGCATCTCCGCCAAAAACCTGAAGAAGATATTTTCATTTGAAGAAAAAACAACAACTCTCGGCACATCCGGCGAGGTCGGTACGGGAATGGGACTTCCACTGTGCAAGGAGATGGTAGAGGCGCATGGCGGAAATTTGAAAGTTGAATCTGCCTTAAACAAAGGAACCAGATTTTATGTGAGCCTTCCTGTCGTAAAACCAAAAATTCTGTTCGTCGATGACGAGGATAATTTCAGGATCTTATTCAGACATCATCTGCAAAAGCTGGATCTGGAGTTCATCGAGGCGAGAAACGGCCTTGAAGCGCTGGAAATATTGAAAAGCAAAACTCCGCATTTGATAATTTCAGATCTATCGATGCCGGCAATGGACGGGTTCGCGCTTCTGGAAAATATCAAAAACAATCCCAGAACAAATACAATCCCCACCATAATCTTCACTTCCGATTCGAGCGTTGAAACAAGAAATCATGTCCTGCAGATGGGAGCTGACGATTTTCTGGAAAAGACCTCACCGCCAAACGAGTTCATCCCCCGTATTCGCAGGTATATCGGGTAATAAACAACCTGTCTCCATCGGCAATCTTTGCCCGCACATTTGTGCCGGCTTTCTTTTATAAATATCGATAACTCATATTTTCTCCCTGTTTTTCCCGAAATTCCCGATAAAAATTAAATCAAACCACTGCGGACGTCAAACGTGGAATGGTGATAAAATGAGGGTTGAATACTTCACGGGATGCGGGGAACAATGGAAAAAAGAAATACGGCAAAAGAGAGAATAATGTCGTTGGTGCTGACGATGTCGATTGTCTCGCTTCTGATAGCGTCGGCGGCTATCTCTATTCTGTACAACGTATCCTTTGAACAGCAGAAACTGCGACTTATAGAAACCATACAGAGCCAGGCCAGCCTGATAGAGGCGATAGCGCGTCACGACATGAAACATAAACATGATGCTTTTGAAGAATCTTTTGAAGACACAATCGGACAGCTCCGGGATGCGCATGAAAATTATGTCGGTTTCGGCAAGACCGGCGAATTTGTGCTTGCAACTATCGAAGACGACCATATTAAATTTCTTTTGAGCCATCGACATGCCACAGGACCAATTAAGGGGAGCCATTCCCCCCCTATGATACCGATGGGATCGGACGTGGCCATACCGATCCAAAAGGCGCTTTTGGGGGAGGAAGGTGCCATTGTGGATGTCGACTACAGAGGGGAGAAGGTTTTGGCCGCCTTCCAGCTAGTGAAACTGGGAGAAACAAGACTTGCAATAGTCGCAAAAATCGATCTGTCGGAAATACGCGCCCCTTTCATCGAGGCAGGAGTATACACAACGCTCTTCGCGGTATTAGTCGTCCTTATCGGAACAAACATATTTATAAGGATCGGCGCTCCGCTCATCCGCCAAATGGAAGAGAGCGAACTTCGCCTCTCCAAAATCACGAACTCTTCAAGCGACGCTATCATAATGATAAATTCCATGGGGAAGATACGCTTCTGGAACCCGGCGGCAGAAAAGATGTTCGGATTCACCTTTGACGACGTTTATGACAAAAACCTTGAAAAATTCATTATCCCCCCAAGATACAGGGAGAAACACCTGGAAGGCTTAAAGCCGTTTGCGCTTACCGGAAAAGGGAATGTAGTCGATAAAACTTTGGAGATATCGGCAATTGATAAATTCGGAAGGGAATTTCCGATAGAGCTTTCCATCGCCTCTATCAACCTTGAAAACAACTGGCACGCGGTGGGGACGATCAGCGATATTTCCGAGCGTGTGCGCGCGAAGGAAGAACTTCAGCGGGCGCATGACCTTCTCGAACATAGGGTCGTTGAAAGAACGCAGGAACTTACCCGCTCAAATGAAGAGCTGAAGGACTTCGCCTATATAGTTTCCCACGACCTGAAGGCGCCGCTAAGGGCCATCAGCTCCCTTGCGACATGGATAGCCGCCGATTACGAGGACAAGCTGGACGACGACGGAAAAGAGAATCTTCAGCTTCTCGTCAGCCGAACAAGAAGAATGAACGAACTGATCGAAGGAATTCTTCACTATTCGCGGCTGGGAAGAGTGAAACCCGAATTGATGGAAATAAATTGCCTAACACTGGTTCAGGAAACGATTGAATCGCTCAATTGCCCTGAAAACGTGACAATCACAATAGACGGGGAATTACCGAAAATTGTTTACGACAAGGCCCAGATACGTCAACTTTTTCAAAACCTTATCAGTAACGCAATTGCGCATATGGACAAGCCCGAAGGGAAGATAACTGTAGGATGCGAAGATTTCGATAAACTATGGAAATTCAGCGTTAAGGACAACGGAGTCGGGATCGATACTAGACATTTCGACCGCATTTTCAAGATTTTTCAGAGCCTCAAGCCCCGTGACGAAAAAGAGTCCACAGGAATAGGTTTGGCTCTAGTGAGAAAAATTGTAGAATTAAACGGAGGGCTCGTCTGGGTGGAATCAAGTGTAGGAGTTGGGAGCACTTTTTACTTTACCATTCCGAAGGGGATAAAAGTTACAAAAGCCGAATAGATCCGGTATTGAATAGCGGCTGATTCGGAAACATTAAAGGAGATTTATGTTTATGGACTCAAATATCTCGATTCTGCTCGTGGAAGACGATTCGGTCGATATAAAGACCGTAAAGCGCGCGTTCAAGGAAGCCAACGTGACCAACCATCTTGATGTTGCGGGAAATGGGGAAGAAGCACTTTCATTCCTTAGGAACAACAAAAATGCTGCCGCTCAAAACGGAAAAAGGCCCGGACTGATCTTCCTTGACCTCAACATGCCGGTCATGGGTGGGATCGAATTTCTTAAAATAATGAAAAACGATCCGGAACTGAAAAGAATACCTGTAATAGTGCTTACAACATCCAAGGAAGAGACCGAACGAGTAGATAGTTTCAATCTTGGCGTAGCCGGCTACATTATCAAGCCTGTCGATTTTTATAAATTTGTTGAAGCCGTAAGGGTGATAAACCTTTACTGGACCTTGAGTGAACTGCCATCATAGGGTAATCAGCTTATGCCAAAAACGAATGTGCGGGTACTCCTTGTCGATGATGACATAGTAGATAGAAAAGCGCTGACAAGATATGTAAAGGAAAATAAGCTTCCTTACGAAATCAAGCCTGCGTCTTCGCTGGCAGAATGCCGAGATATCCTTAACGAGCAAAAATTCGATATCATACTTCTCGATTACCAGCTTGGGGACGGCACAGGCATCGAGATAATGCCCCTGACAAACGGCACTCCCGTCGTCTTTGTTACCGGCGGAGGGGACGAATCTATCGCCGCGGAAGCGCTGAAGCTTGGAGCATACGGATACCTTATAAAGGACCCCGACCAGAAATACCTCGCCGTTCTAAGCGGAACTATCAATAACGTCGTAGACAGAAAAGCATCTGAAGAGGCGCTAAAGGATTCCGAAACCAAATTTCGCTCCGTTACCCGCTCCGCGAACGACGCGATCATCTCCTGCGACGACCAGGCAACTATAATTTCATGGGACGGCGGAGCGCAAAACATCTTTGGATATACCGATGAAGAGGCGGTGGGACAGCCCGTGACCATACTTATCCCCCAGTCATACCTGGAAAAACATACGCATGGATTCAAGAAATTCACTCATACTGGGAAGGAAACTATAATCGGAAGAACCGTTGAATATTCCGGATTGAGGAAAAACGGAAGCGAATTCCCCATCGAAATGTCTCTCTCAACATGGAGGGCAAAGGAAAAAACATTTTTCACCGCTATCATTCGCGACATTACCGAACGGTCCAAATTCATCAAGGAACTCAACTTCGCGAAGGAAAGAGCGGAAAACGCAACCCTCCTGAAAGATAAATTCCTGTCACTCGTCTCCCACGATCTCCGATCGCCACTGGGAACAATGCTCGGATTCCTCCGGCTCCTCCGTGCCGATTCGTCAACAACAGAGGACGAACAGAAAATAAACAGGCTTGCTAACGCAGTCGACATTGGCGAGAACATGCTCAAACTTATCGAAGAACTGCTCGATATCGGCAGGCTCAGAACCGGTATCGTAAAGCCGAAATTGAGGTTTTGTGATTTGGGCGTCCTTACATTAAAGGTTTTAACCATGTACGGATTCATGGCGAAGGAGAAGGGGATAAAAGTTGAAAACGAAGTGCCGATACATACAAGGATATACGCGGATGCCGATCTCATAATCCAGGTTCTTCAAAACCTGTTTTTTAACGCCATTAAATTCTGCAGGAAAGGGGATTCGATCGTTTTCAAATGTGAAACCGGCAAAAAAATCACACTATCAGTTATAGACACCGGGGTAGGGATTGAACCGGGCCGCCTGAAAAATCTTTTCAGTTATGAGATGCACACCTCCACAGTCGGCACAGCGGGTGAAACAGGCACCGGACTGGGACTTCCGTTATGCAGGGAGATAATGGAGACTCATGGTGGGACATTGGAAATAGAATCTGAAATAAACAAGGGGACCAGCTGTGCCATCACCCTGAACATCGTGAAGCCGCGCGTCCTCCTGGTCGACGACGACAGGGTTGTCAGAAAAGTCATCATCAGCTACCTGAAAGATTTCGATATCGACATCGTTGAAACAGACGGAGCAAAAAACGCTTTGGATATATTGGAAAAAGAAATCCCTCATCTTGTCATTATCGATATTCTTATGCCAGAAATGGACGGATTCCAGCTGACTCAGGCAATACGAAATGATCCAAAATACAAACTGCTGCCAATCATAATTCTTACTTCCGACACTAATATTGAAACCAGACAGAAGGCGTTCCAGCTCGGCGCCGACGATTTCGCGCAAAAGAACTCGGACAAGAACGACTTTATCGCCCGTGTCCGCAGATTCGTCGGCTGATCACTTCATACAGCCTTTCCGATGTTGAAATAACGCTCCGTTTTAAAGACTCTTTGCAGACGGCTGTTCCTGAAAGCGGTTATCGATTTCTCTATCTCGTCAATCATCATCGGCGAAGGCTTGAGCCTTGCCGCCATCTCAAATCCGCCGGAGAGTATCTTTTCTAGAAATCTCGCGGAACCAAGCGATACCGGGATGGTAAATTCCACCCCCTTGGCGCACTTCTCGCATGATAGCCCCCCGCCTTCAGGATTGAAAAACGGCTTGCTGTTCAGCTCGAACTTTTTTCCGCATGTTACGCAGCGGTCAAGAGTCGGCCTGTATCCGAGGGAACTTAGGAATCTTACGTCGAAAAAGCGCGTTATCCACTCGTAACCCCGGCCGTTTTCGTTCTCCCCTATCCATTTGAGGGTGCGAACTACGGTGTCAAATGCTGTCCTGTTCGGATCGCCCTCCTTGAGTCCGGCCTCCACCATCTCCACCAGATAACATGCGCGGGAAAATTTATCGAGATTTGAAATGAAATTCATGTTGTTGCCGGTAAGCTCGATACTGCTCAGGATGAAAAGCTGGCTATGCTCCTTGCCGAGATAGGAGAGTTTTACCGTCTGAAACGGTTCGAGTCGGCCCAGAAAGCGGCTCTTCATTTTTTTGGCCCCTTTTGCGATAACGCGAACCTTTCCGTGATTCCTGCAAAAAACAGAAACTATCCTGTCGCTTTCTCCATAGTCCCAGTTCCTGAGTACAAGCGCTTCATCGTTATAGCGTGGCATGGTCCTATTTTATTCCTTGCCAGGCCTCCCGGATACTCTTTCCGTCCTTTGTCCAGTCTTTTTTCGTTTTCACCTTCAGGTCGAGATAGAATTTCCTTTCAAGTTCCCTTTCGAGCTCTTCCCTTGCCGCCTTCCCTATCGCCCCAATCATCTCTCCACCTTTTCCGATAACTATCCCCTTCTGGGACTCCTTTTCTACCCAGATGACCGCATGGACAACGGAGAGGTTTTCGCTTCGCTCCTTAAAATCGACTATCTCCACCATGCAGGAGTATGGCACCTCCTGTCGAGTGAGCTTGAAAACATACTCCCGGATAACTTCACTCGCAATGAATCTTTCATTCTGCTCCATCACCATATCGTCGGGGTAAAGTTTCGGCCCCTCCGGCAATAGCGAGAGCAGATGATTTTCAAGTTCGGCCACCCCCTCGCCGGTTTTTGCCGAAATAGGGAAGACATTTTCCATACCCATCTTCGCGAAATCCTCTATTACAGGGAGAAGCGAGCCCTTGTCTGCCTTGTCGATCTTATTTATGGCGATAATGACAGGCTTCTTCTTCCCTTTCAGCTTCTCTATCCACTTCCTCTCGTATTCCGTTTCCCTGTGAAGAGGGTCGCTTAAAAACAGAAAGAGGTCGGCGTCGGCTATTCCACCTTCCGCCTCCTTAACCATCATCTGGTTGATTGTCTTCTTCGATTCGTGGAGACCCGGAGTATCGATAAAGATTATCTGGGAGTTCTCCTCCGTCTTTATGCCTACTATCCTGTTTCGGGTGGTCTGCGGTTTGGCAGTTACAATCGCTATCTTCTGGCCGCAAAGAAAATTCAAGAGGGTGGACTTGCCTGCATTGGGCATGCCCAAGATGCAACAATAACCGGTGTGAAATGGCTTTTCTATTTTACACTCACAAATTTTGTAACGCTCAGCTCGGCTTCGTACGGACCGTCCTTTGCGTGGCTTATTGTCCCTTCCAGGGTAATGACCTTTCCGATATAAGCTTCAAGCTCGGCGACTATTTCCCCCTTGATGTAATAACTGTTTTTCTGACCGCGACGAATCCGTACGGGTATCACCTGCAGTATGTCGTCCGTGTAACGCATCAGTCTCCCGGTAACCGTTACTTTAGTGCGATCCTCCACATCCCCTTTGGTCTGTATCTCCTTTGCCTTCAGGAGCACCGGCTCGGAAAGCTTTTTGACAGCCACCAGATTGTAATAGACAGCCTTCTTTGGGGGGATGGCATAATCCTTAACCTCATGCTTGTATTCAACATCAACATTGATTATTCCCTCATCGAGAGAAACATTTTTCAAATTGATGTCATAATTGTCAGTCGGCTTGGAAAGAACTACTATCACCATTTTCTTGTCGTAATTGATCTTCCGAAGATGCCTTTTCAGTTTGCTCAACCGCGAATGTGTTACCAGATTGTTTGCCTTGAATTTATTCGCGAAATATACGCCGCCCCTCTCCGACCTTATAACCGTAAGTGAAGGTGGCTCGGTAAGTGATGTTCCGAGGACGTTCGTCGGAAGAGAATCTATCAACTGGTCGGAAGTAGACAACTTTTCAGCTGACGCGCTTCCTGCCGCAAACGCAACAGCTAATGCTGAAAAAATAAAGAAATGGCTAATCGGCTTTTTCATAAGACTAGAAAGTCTATCATGCAATTCATATTTAACAAGCATTAACCGGCAAAATCTCCATGAATAGGCCTGTAATTCGCTTTATTCCCTGCTTTCCCCTGTGCCCTGAACCGTACACCATGTTTTTCATAGGCCGGATTTTACCAAAATCGCTTCGCCATGAAAACCGCTTCCCATGAAAATCGTATTGTCAGCAAACCAATAATGACCGACTGAACGGGTGGCAAGTGGTATATTAGCTTATGATAGTAACAGGGCAATCCAAAAATAACGCGTTTTTAAACATTCAACCGGAATAAAACATTGTGAAAAAAAAGAGTGCTATAAAACTGATCTTCATTGTAATTTTTATTTCCGCGATTATTTTTATTTTCAGGTATTTCAATCTGCATGAACACCTTACTCTTCAGAAACTTCATAATCTGGTCGATTCATTCGGTATTTTCGGACCGCTCGCTTTCGTCCTGTTGTACGCTGTCGCCTCTACCTTTGGCCTCCCCGGCACCATTTTCACCATCGCGGGTGGGATAATCTTCGGTAAATGGCTCGGCACTGCCTTGAACATTACCGGGGCAACGCTGGGGGCATGCGCGGCCTTTGCCATCGGACGTTTTGCCGCTCGCGATGTAATGGCTCAAAAATTCAGGGGACAAAAATGGTTCGATAAACTTGAAAAAGGGATAGCGGAAGACGGACTGAACTATATGCTGTTCGTCCGGCTCGTCCCGGTATTCCCCTACAACGGCCTCAACTACGGAGCGTCGCTAACCGGCATATCCTTCAAAAACTATTTAATAGGGACATTTTTCGGGATGATGCCAGCCTCGTTTATTTTCACCAACGCCGCCGCCGAAATAGGAGAATCAATAGAGGAGGGCTTCACGCTCACGGCGGGGATGATCACATCGCTTGTACTGCTCGGCATTCTTGCACTTGTTCCGATTGCCGTAAAGAAGTACAAGGTGTACAAAAAAAATCTCCCGGACTGAAAAGCAGTCAGGTCAAAATATATCCGGTCAACATTTTCCTTTTCGTGACTGACCTGGCTAGGACAAATTTCAGCAGTGTTCCAGACACTCCATTCCTGTCTGCCACTGTTTGACATATTTAATAGATTCTCTAAAGTACACTGACTCAACTAACTTTTGTCGACTTGAATACCGAGCGATAAGACACTTAAAATCGTAACGCTGCACCAAGAGCGAAGGTCTCATTTGTATCAGCGAAGGTAATACCTTCCATTTTTATCGTCCCAGGATAAATTGAATATCTCCCTTCCATAAAAAGATCCACCCTCGCTGAGTGGTTATAGCCAAACCTGGCTACCAGCTCTTTTATGATGTAGTCATTGAAAATACCGTCACCCAAAGAAGTTGAGTTTTCCTGCAGAACCTGGCGCGTCCAGTATGCACCCTGCAGTGTAATACTTGTCTTGTCGCTAAAAGAGTATATCCCTCCGAATAGCCACTTGGTTTCGTTTTTAATCTCACCCCCAGGGTTGGTGAAAGCGTCCATACTGTATACAAGCGCGGCATTGTCAGCCACTCTCCACTTTCCTTCAAATCCACCCTTTGCGGAAACTCCTTCTGTCGACGAACCGAGCATCACCGCTATTAACGCTAATTCATGCTTACCGTTCAGAAACAAGAACCTGTCTTTTAATCCGAAAGAATATATTTCAAAAGTATCGGTAATCCCGTAACGGATGTTAAATTTTGAATAGTCCGAGTAATACTCCCGCGGCGTGTAATTCCATGCGCCGCTTATCTCCACCACAGACTTCGGCAACGTAAGCGGCCTCTCTACCTCGTTGGTCGGATACTCGAAATCCAGCGCGAACGATATGGCCGGAAACATAACCAAAATGCACGCGTGAACGATCAGCCTTGTATACCACATACAGTTTGCCCCTTTATAAGTTGCGATTATCCGAATGGCACGACATGCAAGACAATGATGAACTGTAAATAAATAATAACCGAAGCTGAAGAGAGAGGAAACTATTTAAAATAGCAAGCCGGAAGAAGTCTCCCGGATATGTTGAGGCGGGACGTTACCCGTTTAGTATCTTCATCGCAGTCTCGACATCTTCCTTGCTGCCGATATAGAGCGGAACCCTCTGGTGAAGGTCGGTCGGTTTCATGTCGAGTATTCGGTTCTTCCCGTCGGTCGCCAGCCCACCGGCATTCTCCGCCACGAACGCCAGCGGGTTCGCCTCGTATAGGAGCCTCAGCTTCCCCGTGCTTTTCGACGGCTCCTTGAAATCTATCGGGTACATGAATATCCCGCCGTAGAGGAGGTTGCGGTGAAAATCGGACACAAGCGATCCTATGTACCTGCTTGAATAGGGGCGCCCGGTCTTCTTATCCTTATCCTTGAAATAGTTGATGACATCTTTTGTCTTTTCATCCCAGTAGGGGGTATTACCCTCGTTTACGCTGTAGATCTTCCCCTTCTGCGGCGTCTTTATATTCGGATGCGAAAGGATGAATTCTCCCACGTTTGGATCGAGCGTAAAGCCATGCACGCCGTTGCCGTTACCAGTAGTTATTACCAGCATCGTTGAAGAGCCGTATATCGTATATCCCCCCGCGACCATTTTATGCCCCGGCTGAAGGAAGTCCTCGGTATCGTAATCGGTGCCATCGGAGATCTTTTTATAGATGCCGAAGATCGTTCCGATACTTACATTAGCGTCGATGTTGGATGAACCATCCAGCGGGTCGTACACAAGGGCGTACTTCCCTTTCGGATACTGCTTCGGGATCTCGAGGATGTCGGCGTTTTCCTCCGACGCCATGCCGCAGAGGTAGCCTGTATGATCCATCGCCCTGAAGATTGTGTTGTTGGCAAACACATCAAGCTTCTGCTGTTCTTCATCCTGTATGTTATTGGTACCCGCCGCCCCAAGGACATTCAGGAGACCAGCCTTGTTTACTTCGTACGAGATGAGCTTCATGGCGACGATCAGCTCCATGAGCATCGACGAGAAATCGCCGGAAGCTGTAGGATGTTTCCTCTGCTCATCCATGATGAGCCTCGTTACGGTCGTACCGAGTTTTCTAAACTCATGGGCCATCAGATAGCCTGCTCCCCTCTCTCTCCGGTTCTTATTCTTACAGCTTCCTCGACAGGTATTACAAATATCTTTCCGTCGCCGATGGAACCTGTCCTCGCAGATTCGGATATCAGGTCTATAACCTTTTCCGCGATCGAATCGTCTAGCACTATCTCCAGCTTTATCTTCGGAATAAAATCGATGTGGTACTCCGCCCCTCGATATATCTCCTTGTGCCCTCGCTGACGCCCGAAACCCCTTACCTCGGTAATGGTCATGCCGGTTACGCCGATGTCGTTCAGCTTTTCCTTCACTTCATCCAGTTTATGGGGCTTTATAATCGCTTCAATTTTCTTCATAAAATCCGCAAACCTCCAACATTGTCCTCGGGATATGCCCCTGTCTTCTGCATAGCCGCTCAGGCGCCTATCGCTTCTTCACCCTGCAACAATCTTATTCTATCGTTGATTTTACCAGAGTGTATACAGCAATCCCATAGGCAAGAGCATTAAAAACAGCTATCAGCCAGTCGGTCGGACGAGAGGGGAGGCCGAATCCGTCAGGAATATACATGCCCGTAATATCCTGTAGCCCCTCCCCCTTTGGAAGGATAACGACGGAGCCTGCATAATAAAAAGAGCGTATAGCCGCCAATAATGCGGAGACCATTACCTACCCGACCATCAGGAACAGGACATCTCCGCTTTCGCTCAGCCGTTGAAACTCAGTTTCCAAAGCCCTCAGGGAAGGTAGTTATTGACCGGACAATATCAAAATTGAACCGCGACCGACATCATCAGGACATCGTCACCCTCCATATCATCCGTTTCGACGATAATCGCCTTCTTCGGCGAGCCTTCAACAAGTCGCGCAAAGGCTGGATTATTGTTCATCGTGTAAAGAACCGCAAAGGATGAATCCTTTCGGAAATCCCTTTTCCAGCCGATGACCACCCGCTCCCGGGCAACCTGACGGAGATCCTCCGCCGCCATCGTGTCAGGATCGTAATACTCGTACATTATCGTCATCAGCGTCCGCTCCGAAAGGCCGATGCAGAGTTCGGCAAAGGAAGAAACAGCCTTTGGAAAGTTCTCGGGGTTTAGCGTCACAGCCGACCCGTATTGAAATTCATCGACAAGACGGTTTAGATCGTCCTCGGCAACGGACAGATTATTGAAATAGCCATCATGGTGAGCCGCCTGGAGTTTTAGTGTGGCTATCGAATAACCGAACTCCATGTCGATCCCATAATGGTTGTTCCTCTCCTTTATCGGCGTCGTATATCGGTTGCCTGCGTATGCGCTTATGGCATAGCGCCATCGCACCCCGCCGGGAGAGTTCTGCACCATCGGATTGGGGTAGTTTGTAATATACAAGGTCTCGGGATAGATAGGCTCCCCGCTGCCGGAACCCCCCGCAAGCATCAATGCAACCGACTTCGCGCTGTTCGCGTCGGTCCCCGTGGTCCCCTCTCCGTTCACAACCGCCAGCGAAAGATCAATATGAGAAAATCTGGAATCGAGCCTTATGCCGTAATCCCACTCCCTTGTGCGCGTCATCGAGACCGGCCTGTTCCTCTCCTCCAGCGCGAACGTGTCGAAATGCCCAAACGGCACTTTCACCACGCCGAATTTTATCGCCGTATTCCGGGAGAGAAAGCGGTCAAACTCCATGTAGGTATCCTCTATGCTCCCTTCGCGCTTTTTCAATGCGTCATAGGCGCGGGAGTGGTCGTTAACCGTAGGCCGAAATTCGCCGCCAAACCTGGCGATAGTGTCTTCGCTAATCCTGTGGATATAATCGAGTTTCGCAGATGTATAAAAACTTGCCTCGGAGCCTGTCCATCCGATCCTGTGGTCCTGGAAAAAGGCAAAACCGATCACACCGTGTAAACCAGGCTCTCTCTCCTCAATCGCGAACGAAGCGGCAGGAAAGAGAAAACCGAATATAAATGCGCATGTTAAAAAACTTCTCATGGTTTACCTTCAATTATGTCGAACACCTCTTCCGCCCCTATCTCCTGCATACAGCGGAAATCGATGGGGCACTCACGTTTATAGCATGGGGCGCACTCAACGCTCTTGTTTATTATCCTTACGTTGCCGGAGAGCGGCGCCGTGCGAACCGGATCGGTGGAGCCGAAAAGCGCAAGCACCTTCGCCCCGACTGCCGCGGCAAGATGAAGCGGACCTGAATCGTTTGCCACTATCCATTCGCATGATCTCATCACGGCGGCCATCTCCCCTATCGTTGTCCTTCCGGTCAGGTCGATTATCGCGCCGTTTTCCGGAGAGACGGTCTTCGCGAACTCGACGAGCTCGGTCGCCTGTACCCTTTCCGCCTTTGTCCCGAAGAGAACAACAACCCTTTTCGTCCTGCTGCGTATCAGGCCGATCAGCTCCTTTAGCTTCTCCTCCGGCCAGCATTTTGCGGGGCCGAACCTGGCTCCTAGGGGAATACCGACCGCCCCATTCAAGTCCCCAAGGGAGGCGGCAAAGTCGCGCTCAACTTCATATAGAGGAAATTCTATCTCTTTTGAAAAGCCCGATTTGCCGAAAACCTTCAGAAGGTTCAGATAATAGTCGGTCATATGGAGCGTCTTGTCCGGCGGCATCCTGTGCGTAAGCAGGAGAGAGCGGAAATTTCCGCTATACCCGGCCCTGAGCGGCGCGCCTGTTCTATAGCCGTTCCAGGCGGAGCGGAACGAATTCGTAAAAAGGATGATCTTGCCGACACCGCTCAAGGAGAGCCCCCAGTGTATTCTCGCTTCGGATGTGCGGTTAAAAGTGACCACATCCCTTACGAAAGGAAACCGCCCGAAAATATCCTCAAGCCCCTCGCGGGCAAGGATCGTTATTGAACCGACTCCGTTGATCGATGGGTCCCCGAAAATACCGGCAAGAGCCTTTATCGCGGGGAGAGCCATGATAGCGTCGCCGAGCCAGTTCGGGGATCTTACAGCGACCTCTATTTTCACTTCATATTTTGCCATCTAGTTTCGCCTATATGACCGAGGAGAGGTCGGCTCCATACCCGGATTCGATGAAACGCTTTTCAAGAGCTTCGCACTCCTTCACTATCTTTTCCGTAGGTACTATCGACCACTTCCTGTGGAGCCAGAACCAGACGCCGGGGTGTTTTTTGATGAACTCGCTCTGGAGATCGGAAACGATTGTAGAAAGGTTAAAGACATCGACGCTCGTCTCTCCCGTAGGCTCATATGAAATGGCTGGTAAGAAACTGACTTTATGGGTGTTATCAAGCTGGGGGACGGAAAACATAGGGACTATAGCCGCGCCGGTGCGGAGGGATATCACCGCAGGCGCCTTTACTGTCGCCGACCAGCGGCCCAAAAACCGTATCCATACCTCGTTAAAGGAAGCTTTCTGATCGACAGTCACGGAGACGATCTTCCCTTCGCGTATACGAGCGAGCATCTCTCTTAATGCGCGCTCCTTTTTTATAACCTTCATGCCGGAGCCTGTCCGTATCGCATCCATCTTCCTGTCGAGGAAGAAATTGTCGACCTCCCTTATAACCCAGTGGACGGGATAGCCTTTCACGGCGAGCGCACCGTTTATCAGCTCAGCATTGTAGTAGTGCATCGTCGGGATGATAACCCCCTTCCCCTTGGCAAGAGCGGCATCGAGATGTTCAAGCCCTTCAAACGTGACGAACTCGTTTACATTTTCCTGGTTAAGCGCCCCTATCTTGCAGAACTCGGCGTAAACCCTTCCGAGATTCAGATATACATCTAGGCCGATCTTTTCAAACTCATCGTCGCTCTTTCCAGGGAACACGGGCCTAAGGTTTTCCCGCATGATCCCCCTTCTCCTTTTAGTAATGGGCCAGAGAAGAAGAGCTATGCTCTTCCATAGCGCATAACCAAAACTTCTCGGCGAGATCCTCGTGAACTCAAAAATGGCCCAGACCGGAATATATAGAAGCAATTCTATTACTATGTTCTTCTTTTTTTTCATTTTTCGCCGGCCAACCCGGCAAAATTCTCCAGTATCTTCAGACCTTCAGCCTGACTCTTTTCCGGGTGAAACTGGGTTGCGAAGATATTCCCCTTCTCGACGGCTGAAACGAAATTAAAACCGTAGTCGGTCGTCGCGATGGAGACATCCTCCTCAGGGTCGACGTAATATGAATGAACGAAATAGAAGTAGGTTCCGTCATGTATCCCTTCCAGAAGACGGCTGTCCCTGGATATATCGACGGAATTCCATCCCATGTGCGGGACCTTCATCTCGTCGGCTGGGAACTTGCGCACCTTCCCCTTTATGAGGCCGAGTCCCTTGCAGTTGCCGAACTCGACGCTCTCTTCAAAAAGGAGTTGAAGGCCGAGACATATTCCGAGAAACGGCTTTCCGCTTTCGATGAACGACTTTATCGGAGTGATGAGCCCGTATTTCTCAAGATTCTCCATGCAGACGGTGAAGGCGCCAACGCCTGGGAGCACGACGCCGGAGGCTGATTCGATTACGGAGATGTCGCGGGTAATTATCGCTTCGGCGCCTACCTTTTCAAAGCCTTTCTGAACGCTCCGAAGGTTTCCCATTTCATAATCAACAATGGCGATCATCAGCTTACGAATCCCTGGCTATAAATCTGTTATTAGAGACTGCCTTTTGTGGAAATTACACCCTTGGCCCTCGGTTCGCGGGAAGTCGCGATATCGAGAGCTTTTGCCAAAGCCTTGAAAACGGTTTCAGCCATATGGTGAAGGTTTGTTCCATACTCGACCTGTACATGGAGCGTCAGCCCTGCGTTGTTGCTGAACGCGTGGAGGAATTCCTCTATCAGCTCGGCGTCGAAATCGCCAATCTTACCCTTGAGCCCGTTCCCCTTGAACACCATGAACGGACGACCGGAAAAATCTACTGTCACCGACGAAAGCGCCTCATTGAGAGGTACGACCGCGTGGCCAAAACGCTTTATTTCGCGCTTTTCGCCTAGAGCCTTCGTGAACGCCTGGCCGAGAGTTATTCCGCAATCTTCCACCGTGTGGTGAAAGTCCACTTCGGTATCGCCGGTTGCCTTCAATTCGATATCGAAAAAACCGTGATGAGCAAGCTGGTTCAGCATATGATCGAAAAACGGTATCGTCGTGCTGATGTCGGCCTTGCCACTGCCGTCGATCTTGAGGCTTGCGGTTATATCCGTCTCCTTGGTTTTCCGCTCTATGCTGGCACTTCCCATAATTAAGATATGATATCTCTTTTTATCACTATAAAGAAGGTAAAATCCCCAAGCGAGTCTGAAACTTTTTTACAGGGGAAACTATTCTCTTCATCTCACCGCATTTGTCAGAGAAGGAATTCCACAGTATCGTTTGAGCCTTTTCCAGTAACCTTCATCGAAGGGAGACCCTCTTTACTCCACTTATCCAGGTTTGATCCCGACAGGCGAAGCGATATCATCCTGTCCCCCTCCAGCACGCGGCTCTTTCCCCCTTTTACAAAAATAATAATATGTGCGGACGGAGAGCGAGGAAGCATCGTTTCATCAATCCCCAAGTCCCTTAGCCCCTTTTCCCAGTAATCTGTCAAAGTATTTTTACCCGGTGCCTTTCGCGAGAGGTATGCATGCTCCCCTTTTTTCATATTTTCCATCTTGTCGAGAAGCGCCTTACTGCCGGCGAACATCTCGTTGTCATCCTTGAAACATTCACCTTTGAACCCTCCCCCCTGTTCAAAGACGGCGACATAACCCCCTTTAACGGTTTCAGGGCAGACGACATACTCCTCATTCCACCTGATTTTCGCCAGCGCGTCTCTTGTAGTGGTGTTATACCCCCCTTTGTATGTTGCATACCGTTTGAGCGGCGAACTCTCCAGCTCAATGGCGTTTTGTATTCTGGAGCCGTGGAGGAGTTCATCGGCTGGATGAAAAAGGAAAATGCCGGCCTGACCAGCCAGCGCGGAAAGATCTCCATACGAGAGATTTTTCAACTCATCGAGAAGCTCCATGCCTAGAGCCTCCTTCAATTTTATTTTGCGGCCTGATAGCCCCTTTTCCAAAAGACCGGGCCAGGCATCACGAGACTTGAGCGACTGCATGTATACCGGAAACGCGATTTCATGCCTCCCCGCATAAACGGCGTTTCGCGCCAGCTCCATCCGTAAGGCAAACCCGACCTTTCCGCATATGGGACAATCACCCGTTATCTCCCCTTCCAGCGTCTCTTTCGGCTGTACCTTGAAGATGGAGGATACATTTAAAAGGGAGATATAATGCTCCACTGCGGCACTGAAATTGCCGGTGTCATACGCGGTCTGAATCAGTCCTTCCAGCGCGTCTATTCTTACGGGATCTTTTCTGTTTGCCTCCAGATACGCTTTATAGGCCTTATCGTTGTCACCGGCCAGCTTATACCACCGCCCCATATCGAGGTTCGAGGTGAAAAGTGATTGGTTCAATTTTCTTCCAAACATCGCCCTGTCGATATATCTTGCGGGGAGGTCCCCTGCATTGATCCCTCTTCTATTTATCTCCTCCACAGCGGCATAGGGATGCAGAAGGAGCGCCCTCTCATGTAATTCATACCTTGCGTGCAAATCTTCTATCTTTTCAGCCTGCGCCAGGTACCACAGTGAAAGCTCCCTGTTCGATACAGTAACTGTGAATTCGGGTATAACCTCATCCTTTTTTGTCTGCGCACCGGAGATCTGTGCAATATACTTAATATCCCATTCGAGGTACCAGTTGTCGTTTACCTTTATCCAGTACTCTTCGTCCGGCAGTTCAAGGGTGGCACCATCACCGAGGGCGAACATCTGGATATCGGTTTTGGAAGATACCTTCGCGCGGCTCTTGTCATCCGAAAGTGAAATACTTTCTATGCGAAATGAAACATATCGGGGTATGTATTCCTTTTTAAATGGATCATCGCTTGCGACCTCCCCTTTTCCGCCGTGATCTGCGCCGTTTTTCTGAACACTTGCCACGCCGGCTCCGAGATGCGGCTGTGCGACAAAATCATTCAAGGATATCTTTGCTCGAATTTCGGGGGAGAACATACCGTATATCCCCTTCCAGTCGCTCTTCATTTTTGCTTCGTAAAGAGCTGTCTGCCGCGCGGTCAGCGTGAGAACGTTCTTCCTGTCATGTTTGCCGACCCTTGCCGTGCCAGACTCCGTTGGAGCAAGCAACATAATCGTTGACAGGAAAAAGATTATTGCGCCTTTCAAATATGCTTCCTCCAAATCTGGTAATAGGCTACCCGGCCCGCGTAGCTGTAATTATCTGCAATCCAATTTACGAAAAGCGGCGCATAGACATTGAGTTTACGCTCCTCGTTGTTGTCGATAGCGAGATCCACAAGGACTATGAGATTCGGTTTGTCCTCATCAAGCGCTTTCACAAGCTCCCTTTCCTCACTTTTATCTTTTAGCGTACCAGGAAGGAGCCAGTCATATCCCGACGGGTTGTCCCTGTCGGCAAGGTAATAGATCAGCGGATTCAAAGGAACCGAAAATATCTTGTCACCAGGTCTGGTTTCTGTGTCTATCCAGTCAACAAGAGCGTTTACAATGGCGACATCGTTTTTAGGCGCATAGATGCCGGCAGCCCGTCCCTTTTGCATTCTGGTCTCGTTTGACTGAACCGCCCCAATGGAACCAGCATAAAAACCGTTTGCGAGATTAAGATCGGCCATATACAGAAAGAAAACGACGACGATGCCAGATAGCGCAAAAGCCCTTCCATTTGCAGGTTTGATCCTGTCAACAAGGATATTGGCGACAATAGGCGCCGCTATGAAAAAGAGCGGCAGGCATCGAATGAGATTATCGAAGCCCGCGCGGCCTATTACTACCCCAAGCGCGGCAAACTGAAGATAGCCGAGGAGGAGATATCTTTCGCTCATTCGTGTGTTTTTCCGATATGAAACAATACCGAGATATACCAGGAATGCCGATGTGAATATCGGGAGATAGAAAAGGAGATTTTCAAGGAAGGCGAAAAGGCCGAATTCTCTCCCCTGATACCCTTCGAACAAAGATGGAAAAGAATTTCCCCAGATACCGACCTCTACTGACATCCGCTGAAAAAGGTATGAGCCGTATTTTACGGCAATCATGGTGAGTAACGCCGCGCCTGAGACAACCGTTATCCAAAATTCATTTTTCCCGTCTTCAAATCTTTTCCAAAGGACAAATGAATACGCGGGCAAAAGGATGAAAAAGACCTCAACCTTGAAAAGATATACAGAAATTAGCCCTGCTATGAGCCAGGGGTAATTACTTTTGGACTCCAGAAATTTAAGCAAGGCGAACGCATTCAGCAAAAACACGAAGCCGTAAAACCGCTGATAATAGACAGCCGGCGCTGAAACCGACAGGAGAACCGCCGCAACAAGAAATCCGCCGGAGATGAAACGCCTGGCGATATGGTACGTGAGGAAAGGCAACAATGCGGTAAGAAAAGCAAACGCGTACCGTACATTTATCATCTCCATTCCGAATAAACGGTATACGGCTTCGACAATTATGTATCTCCCCTCCGGATACCCCATAAAATCGGTCATCACTTTCTGGCCATTCATGTAGCGTATCGCCCCGTAATAAAGGGCGCCTTCGTCCCAAAGGTTAAGTCCGTACCTGCAAAAGGAGATGAAATAAATGGATGAAAAAAGAAAAACCAAAAGTCCGACAGCGCCCGGCCCAGATTTCAGCATCCGGCCCACCTCACTTTCAGTTGATAACGAGTTTCCCAGCCTCTTTGGCGGAATCTGAAGCCGGCGCAAGAGTTAATGCGGACTTGAACTCAGCGTTGGCCCCTTTTTTGTCACCCTTGCCGAGCAGAACCTTCCCTTTTAAAAGATGGAGGTCGGCAAGACCTTCTTTCTCGGTTTTCTGGATGATCGCGAATGCTTTTTCAATATGACCTAGCGAGGCTTCGAAATCTTTTTTCGCGTAGGCAAGTTTCCCAAGATAGTAGTAAAATCCCTTTTGATCCTTAGGTGAAATCACAAGGCCGTCCAGCAGTGTTGAAATTGCATAGTCCAGCTCCTTGTTCGCTTCCAGGCAGAGCTCGGCAATATCGACGCGTGCCACGGAAAATTCCGGATTCAATTCAATCGCCCTTCTAAAGGAGTGAATGGAATTCGGAAAATCCTTCTTCTTCTGGTAGAACTTTCCTATCCAGTAGTGAGTGAATGAGATTCCCGGATCGAGAGCGAGAGCATTATCGAGGTGTTTCTTCGCTTCGTCTATTTTCCCCGTCAACATGTACATCTGCCCGAGGCTCAGATGCACATAGGCGTATTTGTCATTCAGTTCCAGCGACTTCAAATAATATTTTTCTGCCTCTTCCCACCTGTTCTGTTCATCGGCCCATCTTCCGAGGTAGTTATAGGCGATGGCGGATTTTGGATTAATCGAAAGAGCCTTATCAAGAGCCTGCTTGGCCCGGGCGTATGCGCGGACATTGACATTGTTAATGCCAAGATTTTCCCACGCCCGTTCGGAACCGGATTCCAGTTCGACCCATTTCTCGGAATATCTTATGACGTCATCGCTCCTGTTCATCTCCGTACAGACCTGGATCAAGATTATTACGCTATCAACATAATCCGGTTTCAATTCGAGAGATTTTTCAAAATGCGACGAAGCTTCAGGAAGATTTCCCTGGTGGAAATTGACTACCCCCCTCCAATGTTCCCTTACATGCTCCAGCTCTTTTGGAAATTCAGATCCGGTCGCTTCGATAGCGGCAAAGGCCTCGGGATATCTCCCCGCAGTCCCTAGAATTTCCGCCTTCAGGAAATAGGCGCCCCAGTTTTGCGGGTATGCCTTAATGGCGTTATCAGTTTCATTTACCGCCTTATCGTAGCTCCCGGCAGTGAGGTATTCGTTGGCTATCTGCAAATAGATCTCTGAATCCGATTTTCTCTGTTCCTCGGAAGCCGTACATGAAGCAAGAAAAAGAATGAAAAAAAGGAATGCGGTTTTTGAAATATTCATATTAGGGTATGAATATACAAAAAACCCCCGGCTTTCACAAGCCGGGGGTTTTTATCTGTGATTTTCTATCAGCTAAACTTTAGGTCTTACCACCTGAAGTTAAAACCTGAATTGTTCGTCATGTTGAAAATTGATGTATAGCCAACGACCGAACCGGCGCCGGAAATCAATACAGAACCGCGCTCGGTACCGCCACTTGTTGTTGCGGCATCAAATACTGTACCTGCCAAGTTGCCGACAGTTGCTGTTGTGAAGTTCCACCCTTCATTGGACTGCAACACCCTTGTGGTTGAACCCATAGAAGTCTTATCCAGTTTGAAAAAGGTTACTGTTGCTGTTACAGCAGTTCCGCTTTGGTTAAGAGCGTTGATAACTGTGATCCAAGCTGTGGTGTTACCTGTACCACCACCATACCAGAAGCCTCTGTCAGCAGAAGCTGTTCCCGCAGTCATCATGACCGCAACAACGAGAGCAAAAAGTGTTTTTCTCATTTGAGAATCCTCCTCAAATCCTATTAAGTTAATAATTATCGAACTGTTTAAATTTCTTATCCCAGGGTAAAGGATACTATGGAACGTCGACCAGGTATTCACCAGTCTTCAAAAAGCACCTCCTTCCGCACAAATTTTATTATACTCAAAATATCCAACTTTTTTCATTTACCATCTTTTCGGTAGCTCTTTTCAAATACATGAGCGTTTTTATCGAAAAACGGTAATAACACCTCTTTTTTCGCTATTTTTTCACGTCCGGCCTGAAGGCCATCATGTCAAATAACAAATCGCAGTTTGAGATATCCATGGTTCTTTTATCGTCTAAAACAGCTGAAACTTTAGTTGACCTCGACAAATATTTCTTCACTCTTTTCACCTCAAATCTTTACTATTCATCCACAGTAGGTGCACATTTCGTTCCTAAATGTATGGAGCAGTAACGTATTTTGAGACACAAGGTGTATCTACTGAATAAACATATCGTTAGAGTTCAAGATCTATTTTGGGATGTAGTATCAGGAAAATGATTACCGCCCTTTCGCTGTATAATAAAGTATACACTAGGAATATTTTACCTACCAGTATAAACATGACTGGACACATGAACACCCGGCGAAATTATCCGTAAATCAGTACGCGCCAGTGTATACATTCGCCAAGTTGGCTTCATAATTACAACTTACTGGATAAGTGACGATTGGCTCTTGAAAAGAGCTATCGGCTGGTACATACTTACCGCTTGCAAAATGGTGGGCGTAGCTCAGTTGGTAGAGCTCTGGATTGTGGCTCCAGCGGTCGTGGGTTCAAGTCCCATCGCTCACCCCATAAAATGCACTTTCTTTCATGCGCCGGTAAAAGCGAGTTTGCATAAAAATAGCCGGTCGATTATACTTTCAAGGGATGATAACGTAATAAATAGTTTTTCAACGTAAAACAAATGAGGTAGTTAATGTCAGATCTTGATCCAAATTTAAGAGTTCTAATCGTTGACGATTTTGCTACTATGCGAAAAATTGAGCGGAACATACTTGGACAACTCGGAATAAAGAATGTCGATGAAGCCGATGATGGTTCGACTGCACTGCCAAAACTGCTGAACAATCCTTACGATGTAGTACTGCTTGACTGGAACATGCCCACCATGACCGGTCTTGAACTGCTACAGGCGATAAGGGCCGAGGACAACTTGAAAGATCTCCCTGTTTTGATGGTTACGGCTGAAGCGCTAAAAGATAATATTGTCGCCGCCGCTCAGGCAGGAGTAAATGACTACATCGTGAAGCCGTTCACTGCGGGAACCCTTGAAGAGAAACTGAAAAAGGTACTGAAGACATAACCGATTCTCAAGGTGAATTTTGATTCCTTCACCGGTTGAGGGAGAAATTTAGCCGCAGATATCAAGAAACCGTTACAGGGCAGAGAAATTCAGCTGTGCGGCTTACTCCATATCCTCAATCTCTTTTTTAAGAATTTTCGCCTCGACAAAATCATTTTTCAATTCCAGCGCCTTGTTAATATTGCCAAGCGCCTCATCTTTTCTACCCCATTCCTTGTAGGCACGGGACATATTGAAATAGAGCGCTTCGTCGGTAGAGTCTATCTCAAGTGCTTTTCGGTAGTTCCTGAGAGCCTCATCAAACATCTCGTTTTTCCTCAGCTCAATGCCGAGTTCGTTGAACAGGTCCAAGTTCTTTCTGTCAAAAAGATCGGTGCTCTCAGCCATTGCGTCGAAATGTTTTTTTGCTTCATCGGTCTCGCCCAACGCCATGTGCGCCTTGCCTTTACCCAGGTGAGCCTCAAGATTTTTATCGTCCTCCTTTAGAACTTTGCCGAACTCAAATGTTGCCGCATGGTATTCCTTCTTCTGGAGGTGTTCCTGAGCAACTTTTATCTGTTTGGAAACCTTTTCAGCCTTTTTCTGCTCTGCCGTTTTTTTCTTGAACTGACACTCATGCTTTGCGCAATCGCCGAATTTTTCCAGGAAATCGGCCTTATTTACTGTCAATGCCACAAACTTCGTATGCGTGCCGTCCGGCTTGAGGAAAAACAGCTCTACATCACCTTTGCTATTCTCCTTCGCGTAGTAATGCAATGCGTGAGATGAACTGGCGGCCGTGCCCGCTGAACCAAGCGTAAGCGGTTTTTGTTCGTAAAAGATCCCTTCGATCACCTTCGTCCCTCCAGTGATATAACTGGTAAATAAAGCCGTGCAAGATAACTGCTATGGCGCGAAACCACTTACAAAGTCTCTTCAGCACTTCCTGGCGCTGTCGGTTCTGCCGCCTCCGGCGCTACTCCAGTATTAGCAAGCGGTGTAGCGGCGGCCGGGCTGTTTTTTACCTTTGCTTCCCTGAACTTCTTAAGCTGTGACAGGAACCACGCATTACCAGGATTCAGTTTCATGGCGCGCAAAACATTTTCGATAGCCTTATCGTACTCCCCTTTTCGGAAATAGATTTCCGCAAGCGTGTCAATGTAGTCGGGAAGATTTGAATCATACTTCATAGAATCGATCGATCTTTTTTCAGCAATATCAAGATCCTTCATTTCCATCGCCAGCGCCCAGGCGAGGCGGTTGAGTGCCGGAGTAAAATCGGGATCCAATTCAAGGATCTTGTTGCAGTAATAAATGGACCTGCTCCATTCCCCCAGCTTGCTGTATGTCGTTGCAAGCCCGTGGTAGGCACGTATATTGTCAGGCTCCTGGGCAAGAGCAAGATTAAAGAACTCTATAGCTTTATCCGTTAAACCTTCGGTCAGGTGTTCATAGCCGGTATTGTTCATCTCTTCCACGTGTTTGCTGTCGAGCCTTCCAAGCCTTCTGAATTCTAGCGCCGCCTGCTTTTCATAGCCGAATTTGTAATAAAGATTTGCCAGGGCAAGACGGGCATCCTTGTTGTCTGAATCAATTCTCAGCAGATCCTTAAAAGTTTCAGAGGCCTCCCTGAGTTTTCCAACCTTTCTTTGCAACTGGCCGATTATCATCAAATCCTCGGATTTCGGTGGATCGGAAACGACCAATTCCTGATAGATCTCAAGAGCTTTTTCAAGCTGGTCATTTTCCTTATGCAGGGAAAAGAGTTTATGTGCCGCTTTCTTGTTATTGGGACTTGCGCTTACAATTATCTTCTGTATCTTTATCTGGCCTTTAATATTTCCGGAAGATTTATAGAAATCGGCTAGCTTCTCTGATATCTCCTTTTCATCAGGCTTTTTCTGCAGATATTCCTCATAGAACGGGACAGCCTCATTAAATCTCCCGGATCTGTCAAGGGAGATTGCGAGTTCCTTTTTGAGCTGAAAACCGCTTCCGATAAGGTCGTTTACACGCAAGAATAGCACTGCTGCCTTTTCATACTCTTCCGCTTCGTACCATGATTTGGCAAGAGATAGAAGCTTTTCTGAATCATCACCTACGCTGTACTGGTAGATCATCCTTGAAACAAAATTATCCCTGAATTCCTTCTTGGAATAATCCACGAACCAGAAACCTAATATGCCTAATGTAAAGATCAGGAACAGAACCGCGAGCGGGCCCTTGAAACTTTTTACAGAATACGCAACTCCGCTACTCTCCCATGGAGCGGTCTCTTCATATTCACCTTTTCTGTTGCCGTTCTCAATATAGAGCAGTGCGGGCTCTATCTCCTTTTTGCCGTTGCCTGAAACCTTTTTCATAGTTTTCGGGGGCTTGTCGGGCATCTGGCAATTACCTTTGAATACCGCGCCCTCTTCTGATTGGAAAACAGGCGTATCAATATTCCCGGTCAAATGGCTCTCGTTGAATATGGAGATCTTCTCCGCAGCCTTGACATCCCCTATCACCTCACCCATGTTGAAAAGAGTACCGGCAAAGACCTTCGCCTCAACCTTCCCTCTGTTCCCAACAATCAAGGTGTCATCGGTCCTTATCTCCCCCTGGAAGATTCCATCGAACCTGAGTGCGCCTTTGAATTTCAAGACGCCATTCATCTTTACTCCAGCGCCGAAATATGAATTCAGCTCTTCGTGCATAATCCCTCCACCTGTATACAGGCTATGAAAACAAGTATTTAGATAGAATATCCTTCAAAGTGGGTCAAGTCAAGCGTGACATATTCCGCAATGACATGGACTGAAACCTTCATTTACATTTTTCATTCGCGTGGTTCTATTCGTAACTCCAATATAAACGATATACCGCAGAATTAAAAAAATAGTTATCGCCTGACGTCCTTCAGAAAATATCCACCCAAGGGGAGTTTACCGCTTTTTTCCACTACGATTCTCTCGGAAGCGCTAAATAAGCCTATCAATGAAACGGCAAACAGAAGGATATAGGCGTATTTCCAGCTAAAAATTATCGTATCTCGAAACCTTGTCACCAACCCGGCAACACCGAGGGAAACCACCATAAAATAATAGGGGAGTATCGGATACGACATCCGGCAGAGAGCATAAAATGAGATCGCGACAAAAAATACAATACCGAATACGAAAATAGGCAACCACCTGAGAAATATGGTCTCACCCTCCCCCTTTTCCCTGAATATAAGCAAAAAGCCGTATAAAAATAACGGAAGGGTGACATACAGGGACCACTTTGCGTCCGGGATAAATGAATCAGCCATATTTGGAACGCGTCCGGTAACCCCGGCAGGGAAATTATTCAGAAAGAATCCATTGGAAAGTCCGTTCAGAAAAACACCTGCCTTGAACGGTATCAGTTTCAGCTCTTTGGCAGGATTTTCCATTATATATTTGAACCCGAGACGATACCCGTCCCTAATCATTGCGAGATGCCTTTCGTCCGTCGGGTCAAGACTGGCTACATAGCCGTCTTTCAGTTCGAGACTGTAACCCTCATATTCAACAACCGGCGAGTATGTCCCGTTGGCGTTTACATGGTGCCCCTCCAGGAAATTGAACGGGCCGTTTAGCGCCGTTGGAACAAAAACCGGCAGGGAGGCATTTTTATATGAGGCGTTCAATTCAGTCATAAAGGAATAATTCCTTGCCACCCAAGGGGCGACTATGAGCAAAAATCCTGCGATGGCCGTCAGCGCAACAACCCCCTTTTTCGCGGGACTCCACCCCCTGCGCAATAGACCGAAAAGAAAAAAGATGAATAGTACCAGTATATATTCAGAACGTGTGAGGCACGCAGAAGCGGACGCAATCCCGAATAAAAATGATATCGCCAGTTGATTTATCCTGACGAAGGTGGGCTCTTTCATTAATATCACGTACAGGGCCACTGCAATGCTTAAAGTAAAAAAGTACACATTCTCAATGTTCAGACCGCCGGAGATAAAGATCAGCGCGAATGATGCTGAGCATAGAATCGATGTGATAACGGCTACACCCCTGCCATAGAGTATCCGCGCGGTCAAGTATACGGCAGGAACAGACAACGCCCCCAGCATCGCGTACATTATTTTGATGCTGAAGTAGTCAAAACCGAAAATACGGATAAAAAATACCAGTGTCCATGCGGTGAACGGCGGGACAAAAGGTATGTTAGTCCCCTTACCTTCAAGGAAATTCCTAGCAAGGAACACGAAAAAATCGGCGTCCGAAAAGTGAAAGACCGATCCCGCCTCCTGCCTCATCCCAAGGTGCCTCGTCACGTCGTCAATAATCCACCCCGTCGACGATATGTGCATATACCTCATCACAAAGGAAAATATGGCAATGAGAATTATGAAGAGGGTTTCACTTCTTTCCCAAACGGTCCCGCTATTGTCTTCCGGCAAAGCGCCTCCGTATCCCGATAATGCCGTCTTTTGCATTCCACCCGCTGTGAAATATGGGTGCCAATGATCTATTCTTTCCGCCGGTTCTCAATACGTCGCCGCCTGCAATCTCTGCTTGAAAAGTTCGAGCGCTTCCTCGCCGTAAAGGCAGAAAACAACTTCCTTTATTCCGCTCCCCTGCTCAAGATAGGCAACGGTCGTCTTTATCATTATCTCCGCGCACCTGTTCAGCGGAAATCCGAATATCCCTGTGCTGATGGCGGGAAAGGCGATCGACCTTAGGCCGTTCTCGTCAGCGGCCTTCAGCGAATTGATCGTCGCGTTTCG
>JAOUMJ010000023.1 GCA_029881495.1 Nitrospinota bacterium
CTTTTTCGGCGACAACCACCGAGACTTTGCTCAACTGGTTCATCCTTTCCGCAAAGGGGGGTATAAATGCCGTCGGCATGTGCTGAACTATCAAACCCCCTACCGGGAAATTACTATCAAACTCCGGCAGCAGTTTTTGGAGTGCGGCTGGACCTCCGGTAGACGTACCGATAGCGACCAACTCCGCTTCCCTGAAAACCGGCTTAACTTCCTCCCGCTTTTGCTCTCTTGCCGGCTCATGGGCCTTTTGGGCAATCAGGTCCTTTATTCTGGAGGCGACCTTCTTTCTGAACTTTATGTTGGATGTTGAAGTATCTCCAAACGACTTCGTAATGAAATCTTCGGCTCCTATCGATAACGCTTCGAAAGTAGCATGCGCCCCCTCTTCCGAAAGGGAGCTTATCATAAGAATTTTGGCGGAGCTCTTCTTCTTCAGGATCTTTAACGCTTCAAGACCGCTCATCTCAGGCATGATGATGTCCAGCGTAATAACATCCGGCTTAAGCTCTTCAGCCATTTCGACGCCTTCGCGTCCATTGCTGGCCATACCCGCGACCTCCATATCGCCATCCTCCTGGACGGCCATGGAAAGCATCTTCCGAACAAGGGCGGAATCATCGACAATCAGGACTCGAATCGGCTTTTTTCTGTCCATTTTCTGAAACGTCAACTGATGTATTTTCGAACCGTTTTAACCACACCTGCCAAGTCTGTCTTGGTGTGGAAATCATCCATCCCGGCCTTATAGCATTCCTCCCTCTTCACGTTTTCCGTCACGAAAGAAAGCGCCACGACAGGAATTGTTTTCAGCTTCTCGTCTGCACGGATCTTCATGGTCATTTCAATACCGTCCATTTTGGGCATCATAATGTCGGTGACTACCAAGCCTATTTCTCTATTCTCCGAAAGCACTCTCAAACCCTCTATCCCATTACTCGCTTCAACCACGGAAAAGCCCTTATCCTCAAGGAACTTTTTTTGCATCATTCTGGCTGAATTCGAATCGTCGACAAGCAGCACTTTTTTTACAGCCTTCCCCTTGGAGCCGCTTTTGCTGCTGTTTGATTTTCTCGGCGTACCACCGACCGCCAGGACATTTCCACCTTCTTCAATAATCTCCATCAGCCCGCCAAGATCCACTATCAGGGTCACTTTCCCATTGCCAAGAACGGTGGCCCCAGCAATCCCCTTGGGTTGTATGAATTTCCCGATAGACTTGATTACAACCTCTTCCTGACCGAGGAGTTCCTCAACGACAATTCCAACCTTTTTTTCCGCGATAGCGATCACTACCACATACATCCAGTCTTCGTCCCTGCCGGAATCTTCATCCGTGGTGATCTCGAAAACATCTTTCAGGCGAAACAGAGGCAACACCTCATCGCGAAGATGTATAACCTCCCTTTGATCGACATACTGAAGCGAGTCTACCGATGTCCTCACGGTTTCGACTACCGAAACCAGCGGAAGGGCGAAATATTCGATCCCCACTTTCACCATCAACGCCTGAATGATCGCAACCGTAAGCGGAAGCTTTATGGAGAATGTCGTCCCTTTTCCGATTTCCGTTGTAATCGATATCGTGCCGTTCAATTTAAGGACGTTGTTTCGGACAACATCCATCCCGACGCCACGGCCCGAAATATCGGTTGTCTTTTCCGCGGTGGAGAATCCGGGAGCCATCACGAGGTTCAACTTATCTCTTTCGCTCATACGATCTACTTCCGATTCCAGCACAATCCCCTTCTCTATCGCTTTTTTGACCAGCTTTTCAGGATCCATCCCCTTGCCGTCATCTCTCACCTCGATTATTATGCTGTTCCCCTCGTGAAATGCGGCCAGAGTGATCTTCGCCTCATCCGCTTTACCGGCCTGCCTCCGCTGTTCCGGCATCTCAATTCCATGGTCGACCGCATTTCGTACCAGGTGGACAAGCGGATCGCCTATCTCTTCCATAACAGACTTGTCGAGCTCTGTGTCTTCTCCTTCAAGCGACAGCTCTATATTTTTCCCCAAAGCCTTCGCCAAATCGCGAACCATCCTCGGAAAACGGCTGAACACCTTCCTCACAGGCTGCATTCTGGTCTTCATTACCCCTTGCTGGAGGTCCGCGGTAACCATATTTATCTGTCCAACCGTATCAGACAAAGACTGAACAAGCGGATCGTTTTCATGAGCCTGCTCCAGTTCTGAAGCTATCTGCAGTATCCTGTTCCTTCCAAGCACCAATTCGCCTACAAGGTTCATAACTTCATCAAGCCTGGTCACATCGACCCTGATAGTCTGTTCCGCCTTATCAGTTTCACGCCTTCCGAAATTTTGACCTTCTTCAGGCGACCGCCTCCTCTCAAGGTTTGACGGAACCTTCTCCGGCAATTTCGAGCCGCTGGCGGGAACCTCCTCCGAATCCCTTCGTCCCCTTCTCTCGATCCCGAGCTCAGCAAGGAGATCCGTCTCCGAGACAGCTTCCTCCTCGACAATCAGCCTCCCTGTTCCGGTCATTTCCGCAGAAGGCTTCTTTGCGACAGCCGCCGCCGGAGCGGCGTCTGTAGTAATCATGCATTTTCTTAAATCTTCGAGGAGGGGATTAATATCCATCGAAAGTTCCCGGTTTTCGTGGATATTTCCAAGAAGCGTCTTTATGGCATCAGAAGCCTTGAATACAGCGTCATTGATCGTAGGGGTCATCTTCAATTCCCCCTGTCTGCATTTGTTCAGAACGTTTTCGGCATTGTGTACGATGTCGACAATTTTTGTAAAACCAAGAAATCCGGCGGCTCCCTTGATAGTATGGACGCATCGGAAAACCTTGTTGATGAGATCCATGCTGTCAGGAGAATTTTCCAGCTCAATGAGGTCGTTATCGAGACCCTCGATGATTTCCCGTGTTTCGGTGACGAAATCGGCAACGATCTCACGCATTTCATCCTTTTCGTCAACCATCTTTCCCCCCTATCATCGGAAAACAGCAAAAAGGATTATTTTTCGAAACTCGTCTCCACCACAAATTGAGCGCCATCCACCGTGAAAGGTATTGCAACTGTCGGGCCGCTGGTTATAGATTCGATTTCGTGATTTTTCCCCGTTATAACGCTTGGCAGTCCAGCTTCAAAGTTGTGCCCCTTTTCCGATAGAGCTCTTCTTGCGTCTCCCGAAATCATGTTTGTGATCTCGCCCACGGCATCCTTTATATCGTCGTTCAGTTCAGTGAGAGTTTCGCCAAGCATGCCTCCGACGATTTTCAACGCCGCCTCCTTTGAAAGGCTGATGATCACCACTCCCTTGGTGGCTCCAGTAAGGCCTATCACTCCCGAAATATCACCGGATGCGACTTTATCCTTTTTCAAATACGGTTTGCCCGCAACAGGCTTTACGAACGCCATCATCTCAAGGACATTCAGCGTAGCTTTAAGAAAAGGATTTACAAAATCAGCGTTCATTAAAATCTCCAACTTCCATGCAGAAAAGTTTTCTTCTTTTGGAAAATGCCCCCTTCGCTATCGAAGCAATATTCCCAGCATTGATAGGCCAATTAAGATTTTACGAAATCCCGAACATTTTCGCAACTTCTTGTTACAAAACCCGACAGCGGCTTTTATCAGAAAATAAACTGCAGGAACGGAAACATACGCGGACATAAGAACGTATTTCACTTAACGGTGCCGATAATCCTTATTCGGAAAAGTGGCGTAATTGGGTCATTTGACCTGATTACCAGAAAATCGTGAATAGCCCCTTTAACGTCGGCAAAAAAATATCCCGTAAGTTCAACACGCTTCCCCTTTCCTATCCCCTTTTTACTTAATGGCAAGCCGGACGACTCGTTTAAAACGTCAAAATTCCGTATAAAAAGATCTCCGTCACCGCTATTACCGACGATAACCTTGTAATAAACCGTTTTGCCAAACTCTACATTCCCAAGATCAACAACACCAGGCGTAACGGATATCTCTGGGGCCGGCACCTTCACCTTGTGAACAAATTTTTCCGCAAAGGATAGATCGGCCTTGATAACCAGGGTATAGGGATCTTTCACGCCTTTCACATATACGCTGATATCGGATTTATACTGACCGCTCTGTCCGACGGGGTTGAATGAAACCCTTATCTCCCCTCTCTCCCCCTTCCCGATCTTACTCTGCCCGGCTATCGCAGCTGTACATCCGCAGGAGGTTATTACGTCAACTATCTCTATTTCGGAATCTCCCGTATTAGTGAATTTAAATGTGTGTGTCTGCCTGTTATATGATTCAAGTTTTCCGAAATTCCAGATCTTCTCCTGAAACTCAAGCCTCCCATCGGCATGGGAAAGAACGGGAGAAATAAGCAGAAATGCCAATACGAAAAAAAGTCGGCGGAAACAAAGAATGCCCAAAGCTAATACCTGGAAAGAACCTTTATTGATTTTGCGACCGGCGCATACTCATCGTTAAAATAATATATAAGCTCCACCCTCATGCCAGCCATCAGGCTGGAGAATGGAACAGCCGTGCCGCGAGTCCCGATAATCACTGTATCGGGAATGACAAGTATCTTCCTTTCGTTAATCTCGACAAAATCCACACCGACCCTATCGAGACCGACGTTGGCAACTTTTGATTCGATTCTGGTGATATCCCCATTTGCAGACAATGAAACGTCCGCAATTACACCTAATAACAACAGAGAAGCCAGCAAAATCCTCACCAGACCTCCCTCCATGCAACGATGCCGCTTTTAATATTTATTACAGTGTCAAATTTGACCTCTGTAACCTCACCCGTGCTTTTCTGTATGTACGCAACGGCCCCTTCCTCTCTCCCCGCGTGTATCGCAACGGACGAGGCCAGCCCAGTGCCTGCCGTTTCCGATCTTTTGAGGACAATATCAGGATTGGAAGAGCTATAGCCTATCGTAGACTCCTTGTAGGCTGTACCGGTTTTATAATAAAGCGAATAGAGGTAGTTCAACCCGCCGAAGCCACAAACATCCGTATTCGGAATAAAACTTGTAGCCAGCACTACGCCACCCACGATGGACGGTTTATTCAGAGCCCTCTCCTTGGAAGTGGTAAGACGCATGTACCACCCCTGATAATTGGCGAGTATTTCATCTGCCAATCCCTGCAGGGTGGTTATCCCGCCGGGTCCGCCTGTTATGGCCCCCCCCTTGGAGACAACAACTGCCGTTGTATCGAGAAGATTCGTTACCGTTGGGGAGCCGTAGCTCGCCGATGAATTCAAGGATGCCGCTCCCAAACATGCGTTATCCCATGCTCCGGTAACCCTGTCCCAGCAAACATCTCTGACCCCGTATACACCCTGAACCGCAGTGTCCGCCTTGTCGGTGGTGCTTTTGAACTTCCCGGTCCCCCAGTAGATCCAGAGCGGCCCCTCTGTATCGTTTGATACTGATGGAGCCGCGGAAATTGTCTGCCCTACGGCGGAGTTATGCAGCAGGGACATCTGCCAGTTGGCAGGGTTAGGGTCGTTGTTTATAACTATTCGCCACATTCGGCTGTTCCACGAACCACCCCCCGTGGCTTTGTAATAGGTTTCACCTATGTATACGGCGTCCGAATTGTAAATGGGGGGGGAAACGGTATTATCTGAAACAAAATCAATGTCCACCGATACCGGATCCGCAAAGTATGAGGTCGCGTCCGAAACCGCGAATTTCGCGGCAAGCGTTCCAGTTTCCAGATCGACTACGAATACCTTCCCCGTCTGGTTTGAGTTCCCCTGATAATCTGGAACATAGGCGGCCTTTGTACCTGAGCCGAAAACGGCGAACCATTTTGTCCCAACCTTTACGATAGCCGGGTATGATGCCGCGAATCCCAGTTCATTGTCATCCGCAACCAGTCCCGACCGGGTGAGGTTGTGCCCGAATTCCCAAAGGAGGTTCGGCGAGTTCGGATCCGTTACATCAAGGGCGAAATATGCCGACCTCCATTTCCTCAAATTCGCGGCTGTGTCACCGTCGCCGTCAACGTCAAATCCCGCGTCGGCTATCTCCCCTCCGCCACTACCCATTCCTCCAATGAGGATGGTCCCCCAGCATTTGCCAGCGGAGTTTGAGCCTACATGAATGGCGTCGCATGGGAATATCTGCACGTCAGAGATCTTTGGCCTCATATCAACATACTCCACGCGCGAGTAAGTAAGGCTCCCCATCCAGTTCAGATGCGGGAGGAGGTTGTATGGAATATACGCCCAACTCTCTGCGCCATCCTGCACGGTCGCAGAGGCATTGCTCGCCCTGATTGCGTGCAACATCCCGTCATTGGCCCCTACATAGGCATAAACGTCTCTGGGACTGGATCCTGTCACGCTGTATTTGTCGGAAAACATGTTATAGGAGGGATCTCTGTAAAGAAGTCCGTATGCCTCAGCCGGAGAAGAGACCACTCCGGGGGTCGAATTTACAATGTCCCCAAGTTTCCATTCGTTCCCGCTTATGTTGCGGTCACGATAGCCGACTACATCGGCCCCCCTTACGAAGTTGATCAGGTTGGCCGGATCCGCGCTCTTCATATACTTTGCAAGAGCCGCCGAGTTTCCGGTATTAAACGAGATGAACTCCCCCGTAGCGGGGCCGCTGCATCCATTGCAGACACCGTCTTCGTTTGAATCCAGGAATGTGTATATGTTCCTTGCTCCGGGCGCAACCGCACTCAGCAGCTTCTCCCCGGCATCCCAGTTGTACCCGCTGTATGAAACGAGCGGCACGGAACTGACCGGTGTAGTGGTGCAGACGCCGTTCACTTCAGAGAGGTTTTTCACCACCGTCTGGTTCTGAACGATATCAAATTCAAAACCTATGCAGTTCCCGAATTTGTCCCTCATCGCCCCCAGCGGGTCTACGTTGAAAGAGAGGAGATGCCCAAGCCAGTCGATGTCCCTGGTGCCGCTTGCCTCTACGACGGTTTTCTTCGGCAGGAAGTAAGCCTGGAAAATATTCCCGGCGCCGGAAGAGGATGTCGCAAGAACCGATATGGCTGTTCCCGATGTCGCGCGGTTCAGAATATCCGTTATCGCCTCAAGGAGTTTCGACTCCAGCTGTGCGCCATCCGATGCCTTGAAGTAGGTGTCCGGTATATTATCGCCGTTTACGTCCCACTCGCTTTGAAGATCAGGTATTTTGTTGGCGTTGGAATCAATGAACGCACCGTTTTTAGAAGTCTCTTGCAGGATCGTCTCCGCGGCCACAGAATCACCAAACGCAAATATTGTGTAAATGGTCAGATTCTGATCTCCCGCGATATCGCTTCGAAGATCCCCCACATGGGCGTAGAGGGCGACATCGTCCAGAAAATCCGAGTTGGCAACGGCATCGTTGCCGTCATTGTCATAATCTGTCAGAGGTCTGTTTAAAGGGTCTAGCACGGTAGGAACGATATTTTCATCGTAAGTTGGTTCACCGTCAGTAATTATGATCACGAAATTTTTACCGCAAGATACATAGCCGGCATATTCCGAATAGTACAAGGGGTCGTTGCCTATTACATTCGAAGGGAGGTTCCCGTTCACCCCATAATCCATGTTCCCCAAAGTAGGGTGGCGATAGAACGCAAAATACCCAGCGGCTATCCAGAGCGATTCCGCCAGCGGGGTAAATCCGTCTGCCGGCTCGGTCTGAAAGTTCGTTATGAAGTTGGTTCCATACCCGGTACCCGTGATGGCTTGGGAGATGTATCCTCCATCCCTTCCGTTAGCCGGCCCCCCTTCCGCCAGGGTTCTGCCGCTATTAAAGAATTCGAGGCCCCACCTCGCCTGGTTTTCAACTCTCTGCATGATGCCCGCGAGGTTTCCCGAAACGAAATCATTCGGCTCCAGGGCCTGGTCCTTTTGAATCGAAAGGGTAAAGGTAGCCAACACCAACTGGACTCCCGTGGCTATCGTAGTTCGGATCACACTCATATTTCCGCCAGCGAGCTTATACGAATAGGTGTATGTCGCATCATTCTGATAAGGGGTTATGCCGGCAGTGACGCCAAGCGGGCCGGCAAACATCCTATCCCACATTGCGGAAGAGGCCTCCCCCTTGTTCTGCTGGTTTCCTCCGCCCGTCCTCGATGTGGCAAGCCCACCCATGACGACTTTTCTGGAAACGTCCACCCTCCTCATTGTCGCCCAGTTGAGAAAATTCCCGCTCCAGGGACCGGCGGCGTTTATCGTAAAGACGTTGCTTGCATAGCTATACTTGTAGGCAGAAGTGAAGTAGCCGTAATAGGTCGTCGCAGGGTCGTATACGCCGAGGTAGGCCCGCTCATTCATGCTCCCCGAATTATCCATCAGAAAAAGGATGTTCGGCTTTACAGTGTTGCTCATGGAAATAGGGGTATGCGAGTAGTCGGCGTTTGTCTCGCCCCGCGCACTGCTTGCGGTAAAGCCGCACAAGAGGAGAGCAACGGCAATTATTCTATGCCTATTGATCACAGACATCTGGCACCCCCTTCAACGCATTTGAATTTTGCCCTTACCGTGGCCGACTTTCCAGCATTGGAAGTGTTATTTGAATCTATCCTGTAATAGAGGGCAACGCTCCCCGCGCTCCCGCTACCTATCCCTTCATAGCGCGAGCCGAACTCGGAGGATGTCCCGGCCAGCTTTCTGCTGGTCACATAATCGATATCGACGTTCACCTTTTCACCCGCCAAATCGACCTGAGCGTCCGGAATGGCGTCGTTATAGCTATCAGGGTCGTTAACGGAGTCCCCTTTCAGCTCATCTTCAAGGTCGGTAACGCCGTCAGAATTCGTATCGGTGTTATTGATCGTTATTTTCGCACTGCCCGTATCGATAGCCGCTACCTTTAAACCGTTACCGACAGCCCGCATCACCAGTCCGCCGCCGTAATCGGCGCCGCCATCTGCAAGGTACATCAGCTTTGTCTTATTTCTGTATTCCCCGCTGAACCGAAGGCTGAAACCTGTGCTGTTCACGGCAACAAGGGAGAATATGGCGAGAACCATCGTTATCAGGAGGGCGAATGCAAGAGCAACACCCTTTTCATTTTTTAAAACAGCCATCCAGCCTTTCATATATTGTTCCTCAATGAAACCCTCGTGGTAATTGATTCCAGATTGTACATCTTAGTAAGGTTATGCACCGTTTCCGTGCGAAAGGATGCGTTGATATCTATGGCAACAACCTTGTCGAAATTCCTCTCCAGAACCGCGTTGGTCGGGAGGCCGACATCCGTGCTTATCGTCCCGTTCTCATATTTATAGACAAATGCCAGCGCCGTCAGATTTTCCACAACGACCCTCCATGAGCCGATGGTACCGGCCAGATCCGTAATATTGGCTTGTTCAAGATTGGATCCATTCAGCCTGAACGCCAGGAATTCCCTCGTCGAGCTCCGCGTGCCCGAAACCGGCGGATTAACCGCTTCGCCATCCTCATCGAGGTCGGCCGTAAAATATATCTCTGTAGTTGAAACTATCACGGATGAAGTGCCTGCGGAAAAAGTTGAATCGGTAAGCCCGAATCTGTCGGGCCCCGCCTCTCCAGGGTCATATCCGATAAGCCGGAGGTTCTTCGACAATGTATCCATTGCGTTCCGTTCGCTGCCATGCATGTATACAACCTTCTGCTCGCCGGCAAAAAGCTTGTTTTGCGAATCAAACATCCTGTATATGGCAAGCATGACTATTGAAGCTACGGCAATGGATACCATAAGCTCCACCAGAGTTATACCTTTCTGATCCAGATTCATATTTGCCATATTCCTATTCTCCGACTATCGCCGTAGCTATCGAAACATACCTTGGGCTACCCTTTTCGGACCATCCCACCACAACGTAGACCGTCTTCATGCCGGCCACCGGATCATCATCCCTTATGGACCATGTCCTCCTCATTTCACTTGCGACAGCAAGACCCGACGGACACTGCAGAATGGCAAGGGGAAAAACTTCAAATCCGTTTGCGTCGACCGTATAGCTGTAATCAGGATCCGCAAATAGCGTAGCCGGATCTGTTTCAGCATCGTTTGCTATGGAACAGTTGCCAAGCCCGGCGCCTATCGTATCGTCGCCGCCGCCAATCGCCATATCCGCGCCCAGATTAAAATCTATACTTCTTAGATCTTCTATTGTCTTTTGCACAAGAAGACTTGCTTCAATATATCTGGAACTGGAGACATTCCCCCCTACTACAGAAAGAGAGATCGACGAAAGCGCCAACAGCGCGATTGAAAAGATGGTGATAGCTACCAGGCTTTCCAGGAGTGAAAAGCCTTCACACCCCGATACAGGAGTGCAATAAATCTCCCTGCGCCGGAAACTTGCCATATCGCGGTTGAATTCGCTTCTCATCTATTACCTTTTTTCCATTAAAAACAGCTACTTCTTTTGCACATATTATAGCCTTTTAGCGGCTAATATTATGATTTATGCATAATCCATACCAATATAAAAGAGAAAAGAATGCAAATTTGCAACATTTTAGCCATATATATAGACCGCTCAACATGCCAAGTATATATTATCATACACTTTTACCAATATCGGTCTCCCCACTCTTCTGCAACAATATTAACAAATTCATCCAATAAACCGAAAAGCATCATATGAAGTATTTCGCAATTCCCGCATTACTGCTAACTATACTTTTTTCCGGCGAAGCGTCCGCATGGTATGTGACCATTCACGACGAGCCGGAGGACTCTGAAAGAAAAAATGGAATAATTTTCCCTTTGACAAATAATACGAGCAGGGACATTGAGCTTGTATATGGGTGGGTATACAGATACGAAGCAGAAAATCCAAAGGATCTCTACCTCGTTTCAAATCCGCACGTACCGGGCATAAAGGTAACACCCGGACCACACAAACCTGGCGAAAAAGCGCTTTACTGGTTCGAGGTTCCTCCGTATCACATAAAACCTGATAAATACGGGATATTAATTTACGATGCTTCCATTCGGTTTTCCCGATTTTGACCCTCTCAATCCATTTTTCAGGAAATTCCGCTAGAATAGAGCGATGATTGAAAATCGGCTCTGCAGAATTAAAACGATTATCATCTTTATGACAATTGCCGGATTCGCGATACCGGCGAACCCGGAGGAGGAGAAGAGTGCGGAAATTCACTTCAACCGGGTTATATACGGCGATGTAATGACCGGGATGCGGCTGCAGCATTTCAGCTCAATTTTTCCCGGATTTACCGAAACCGCCAGCGGAAACTTTGTGGACCTTGAGAAGCGGTCCAAAACTGATTTCACGATACTTGTTGAAAAACCGCTCAACATTGACCTGTTCGGCATTTTCCTCAAAAGAATTCCAATATCAATATTCAGCACATCGGATGAATTGGCATGCAATACACCCCAGGGGGCGAGGTTTCTCTCACATCCCCCAACCAGGGAGGGCGCTATAAAGATCATCCTGTACTCCTACGACTATCTTGTCTGCGCGGGGGAAGGAGTAGTAAGCGGTGAAAGACTTCTTGAAAAATACATTGAGAAATACGGGAATTACGACAAGAAGGATTATGACCGCAACCAGCATATCTATTTCAACGTTGAAAAGAGATACGAGGTACGCGTAAAACCTGTAAAAAGCAAAACCGGCGAAGGCGCACTGATAATAACCGTTTCCGATAATGAAATTTTCAAGGAAGCCTACGACAGCTGGCGCGCTTACATCAGAAGGATCGAAGAATCGGCGCTGGAAAAATTCTAGCCGTCACCGCTAAAACAACGGTGCTACGCTAAAACAATACTAAAAATAACTGGATTTTCCCGCATGGCCCGCTTCACGGAGAGCCGTGAAGCGGAAATCGAAATTTAATTTGACGAAGAAGAGTGGAAGCGGCTGTTTTCGTCGACAACCAGAGCCGCCGCCTGCGAGACAAGCATCTTTAATTCGGGGTCGTCGACAACCTTGAGCAATGAAACAAGGTCGTTTTTCCTCTCCTTGAGGGAATCAACCATCGGTTTTATCCGCCCTATCGGAACATCCTGGTTCTCAAGCGAGTTTTTATAGATAGTCAGATCATCGAGAAGCGATTCCAGCTGGCCAACTGCAAGCAGGTTTATCGAATTGCTAGCTTTCGGAGTAGCTGTGACGCTCTGAACAGGGGGCGTCGCAAGCGGTGCATCAGCTTTAACAGCTTTTTCCGCCATAGCTTCTTTCAACACTGAATCAAACGGCGTAGAGCCGGTTTTTTCCGTTTTCTTTTGTGGAAGCTCCCCGCTCCCGCCAACTTTGCTTGTTACGTCTATTTTCATAAATTTCCTCCTGTTTCTTCCATATCGGAAAAAACCAAGTTTCCCTTTAGTAGATTATCCCTTTATGAGGAGTAAGGCAAACCGGGCGGCGATGCTACTTCTTTGGCGTATCCGAGACATTTCCGGAGGATAAATCCAATACCGTTTTCACTATTACCAGCGTCACACCTACCGAAATGCACGAATCCGCCACGTTGAACGCCGGCCAATGGTATGTCCCGAAATAGACGTCCAGAAAGTCGGTTACTTTACCGTAGAGGAACCTGTCCCACAGGTTCCCCAGGGCGCCGCCGAATATGAGAATGAGGGCCGACTTCATAACCTTGTCATCCTCTTCCACATCTCTGTAAATGAATACAATTACGATGAGCGCCACCACCGATGCGGCCTTGAAAAATATCGCGCGCCAAATGGAGTCTATCCCGGCAAGGAAGCTGAATGCCCCCCCACGGTTCCAGACAAACACGATATTGAAAAAGCCGTCGATAACAGAAACCGATTCCCCCTCGGCAAGGCTCCTTCTTATGATCTCCTTGGTTACCTGGTCAGCTACGAGGATGACAATGGACCAGATAATGAGCGGCAGATACTTCTGAAAAGCCGGGCCGTTCATGGTATCAAACCCCGCTTTCAGCAAGATGTTTCGCGCATCGTTCACATACGGCCGGGTGTTCGCTGTTTCTCCCCAGATCCGTAGAGTAATTCCAGCATCTTTCGCATTTCTCCCCATCGGCCTTCAATACCGATATCTCCATCTCCCCCTCTGATTTGGGTTTCACCACGGCCTGTGAAACGATGAATATAAATGGAAGCTCGGCCTCATACTCCTTCATAACAGTCTGATGCTTGCCGGATGCCGATATTTCAAGTTTCGCATCAAGCGAATGACCTATTACTTTGTCACGCCGCTTTTCTTCAAGCACTTTTAATACCCGGTTACGAATTTCAAGGATGGTATCCCATTTTTTTCGAAATTCGAATTCCTTCCCGCTGAACAGCGCCATAAGGCGTTTACCGGAAGTTTCCTCTGAATTTGCAAACCGGAACCACCCTTCATGAAGGAATTCCTCGGAATGCACAGTCGAGCCTTTTGGGCACAATGAATCTTCGGGTATCGCCTTCCATATCTCTTCTGCTGTAAAGCTGAGAACAGGAGCAACCAGCCGAACCATTAGTTGCGTGAGTGCGTATATGGTCGTTTGAGCGGCGCGGCGTCCATCTGACTCTGCAGGATATGTATAAAGCCTGTCCTTGACGATATCAAGATAGAAAGAGCTTAGATCCACTACGCAGAAATTATTAATCTGGTGGTAGAGGACATGATATTCATGGCGGTCAAATGCCTCCAGCACCTTTTTTTGCATCTGATAGGCGCGATCCAATATGTATCTGTCGAGTTCAGGCAATCTGTGACTGTCCACGAAATTCTTGTCTGGATTAAAATCATACAGGTTGCTAAGCAAGAAACGGAAGGTGTTCCTGATTTTGCGGTACGACTCGGAAAGGCGCTTTAAAATTTCATCGGATATCCTCACCTCTTCCATATAGTTCTCGGAAGATATCCATAACCTCAAAACCTCCGCGCCGTATTTCTTTACCACCTGCTCGGGGGTTATCGTGTTGCCTACCGATTTCGACATCTTCTTCCCCTGCTTGTCCACGACGTATCCGTGGGTAAGTACCGTTTTATACGGTGCGGGATTGCCGGTACCTACCGATTCCAGGAGCGAGCTTTGAAACCACCCTCTATGCTGGTCGCTCCCCTCAAGATAGAGGTCGGCCGGCCATGAAAGCTCCTTCCAGTCTTTAAGCACCAGCGCGTGGCTCACTCCGGAATCGAACCAGACATCAAGGATATCCTCTTCCTTCCTGAACCTGTCGCTTCCGCATTTGCACTTCGCGCCGGAGGCGAACTCCCCTGCGTCAAGCTCGAACCAGACGTCCGCCCCTTTATTCTCTATCATGTCGGCGGCTCTTCTTGCCACGTCGGCGCTCATCAGCGGTTCATCGCATTTTTCACAGAAAAGAATGGTTATCGGCACGCCCCACGACCTTTGCCGCGAAACGCACCAGTCGGGGCGCCCCTCGACCATTCCGTGAATTCGTTCCTTCCCCCATGCGGGAACCCATTTGGTTTTGCCGATGTTCTCAAGAGCCCTCGCCCGCAGATCATTCTTCTCCATGCTGATAAACCACTGCGCGGTTGCGCGGAAGATTATCGGTTTCTTGCATCGCCAGCAGTGGGGGTATGAGTGCCCCAGCTTCTCCTCATGGAGGAGCCTCCCTGTGGATGACAGCTTTTCAATCACGTCGCCGTTCGCTGCCGGAACCTTGAGCCCTCCGAAGAACTCCAGATCGTCTACATATCTGCCGTCACCCCTCACCGGGTTATAGACCTCAAGGCCATACTTCAATCCGACTATATAGTCATCCTGCCCATGCCCCGGGGCTGTATGAACCGCGCCGGTACCCTGTTCGAGGGTTACATGCATACCTGTGATAATCGGGGATCTTTTTTCATACAGGGCATGCCTCGTGTCGACATTTTCCAGCTCCGACCCCTTAAAGGTCTTAACGCTCTTTACGTCGTCTACTCCAAGTTTGCTTAAAACCTTTCCGGCAAGCTCCGTGGCGAGAATGAGGATACCGTCCTTATACTCCACTGCGGAGTAGTCGAACCCGGGGTGCACCGCAACCGCGCGGTTGGCGGGGATTGTCCAGGGGGTGGTGGTCCAGATCAGAATGGAAACCTCCCTGTCGGAAGGGAGGCCTAGTTTTTCTGCTTCCCCTTCCCAAAGGGGAAACTTGACGAACACGGATGGGGATACATGGTCTTCGTACTCCACCTCGGCTTCCGCAAGAGCCGTGCAGCAGGAAACACACCAGTGCACCGGTTTTAATCCCTGGTATAGAGAGCCGTTCTCAATGAACTTTGCAAGCTCCCTTACCGTATCGGCTTCATATTTATAATTCATTGTGAGGTAGGGATTCTCCCAATCCCCGAAGATGCCGAGCCTTTTAAACGACTCCCTCTGTTTGTCAACGAACTCGGAGGCGTAGTCACGACAGAGCTTCCTTTTCTCCGAGCGGGAAATCTCCCCCTTCTTTTTGCCAAGCTTCTTGTCTACCTGGAGTTCGATAGGGAGTCCGTGGCAATCCCACCCCGGAACGTAAGGGGCGTCGAATCCCTGCATGGTTTTGATCTTTACTATCATGTCCTTGAGGATCTTGTTAAGAGCATGCCCCGTATGGATGTCGCCGTTTGCGTACGGCGGGCCATCGTGAAGGATATATTTGGGCGCGCCGGTCCTTGCCTTGCGGATCTTTTGATACATGTCCGCCCACTCCTCCAGCAGGCGCGGTTCAAGCGTTGCCAGCCCCGCCTTCATGGGGAAGTCGGTTTGAGGAAGGTTCAGGGTATCTTTGTAATCCATAGTCGGATAAGTTTACTTTCACATCACCAACTAATCAACACTCCATTCAAAAAGAAACGGAATAATCGACGCCATGGGGCTGTCAGACTATGAGTTTGCGGATGCGCGGCAGGAGATCCTCGGGGACAAAAGGCTTGGTGATAAAATCGTTCGCCCCGGCGCGGAACATTTCATCCTTTTTGACAATCTCTCCGGATGGCATAAGTGCGATAAATGGAAGAGATGCGGTCAGGTGGTTTGAGCGTATCTTTTGCAAAAGTTCCAGTCCGCATGCGTTCTCCGTTCCGGTCGAGGCCAGGATCAGATGTGGCTGGCTTTCGTTTATCATCTCTTCCGCCTCAGGACAGCTGTTGGCAATCCTGATCTCAACATTGAGTGTGCCGATCAGTTTGGATAGAAGCTTCCGAAGGAACTTGTCATCATCCACTATTAGAACCTCGGGTTTTACCTCCGGCACTGAAAAATAGAATGTGCTCCCCGCGCCTACTGCTGATTCAGCAACCAAATTACCGCCAAGCGCAGTTGCGATCTCCTTGCAGAGAGGCAATCCCATACCGGTTCCCAGTTCCCCCCCTGTTCCAACTGATGAAGTCTTTATCTGGTAATCAAACAGCGACTCGATAATGTCGGGGCTTATACCAACCCCTGAATCGCTCACGGCAAGGGAAGTCTTTTCACCGTAAGGCAGGTAGAGGCGCACCTTCCCCCCTCTGTTGCTGAATTTTATCGCGTTGGAGAGGAGATTTCTCACAACCTCATGATAGAGCGCGGAATCCACATAAATGCGCGTACGCCTCGGAACATCGTTTACAACCTCTATCCCCTTGCTCGCGGCAAGATGGAAAAAATAATCAAAATTCCTGGCAATGAGATAATGCATATCTTCAAAGCCAAAGACCGGTTTTAGCGCGCCGGTCTTCAGCCTTCCAATGTCTAGCAGACTTTCGATCAGTTTCATCAATGATTCACCCGTAGATATCGATGAATTGACCAGCTTCAACGCTTCATCCCCCATCCCGTATTTCGGAGTGGAAATCAGCACCCTCATTGTGCTGATAATAGTAGCGAGCGGACCTTTCAAGTCGTGTGAGACAAGCGAGAGCATTTTATCTTTCAGGACTGTAGCTTTCTCAGCGTTCTCCTTGGCGGATATAAGGTCTTCCTCCCGTTTCTTCCTGTCCGTTATATCTATGGACAGTCCGCAAACGGCATATGGCCTCCCCTCCTTGTCCAGGATAGGAAAACAGCTGGTCAGAAATACCTTTGGCCTTCCGTCGACAATCTCCGTATCTTCCCTGTCAAAAGGCTTGACCTCCCGGAAAAGTTTCTGTTCGCTCTTCCAAAGTTTTTGCGCGAACGACACCGGAAATACTTCTGCGCCTGTTTTGCCGACTACGGCATCCTCTTCCAGATTATGCAACTCAAGGAAACGCTTGTTCACCATGACAAACTTTCCGTCTTCCCCCTTTACATATACCGCGGCTCGAGAACCGTTCAACAGCTCCCGAACACTTTCGATAGCGCTCCCTTTAGCAACAACTTCTCCGATCGTCGCTTCTTCTCTGGAAATCCCCATGATGCCGATAATATTCCCACCGAGATCCTTTATCTGCGAAGCGGAAACAAACGACCGGAAGATCTCGCCATTCCTGCGCTTGTTCAGGATCCAGCCATGAAATTCCCCACGTGCCTGCATTGTCTGAGCCGGCTTTTCGGACTCGGACGCATTGGCGTACAACATGACTACGTTCTTGCCGATAACCTCGGATTCTGCATAACCGAATGTCTTTTCGGCGGTCTTGTTGAATTTGACAATCCTTCTGGCCTTGTCGACAACGATTATCATCTCGTTGGAATTGTCCAGAAAACTGGATGAGACATCGCGATTTTTGATCATATTGCCAAAAATTTCTCCGCTCTTGTCCGGTGCCTTGCTATCCATAGGGTGCCCCGTTTATAAGAATTTGTCCGAATACGCCGGATTAACCGCCCAACTTATATTTAGTGGACATGAGCACAATTTCGGAACCATTAAAGGTGAAAAATGCGGAAATGCAGATCCAGCCCACGCAGGGAGTTGGAACGCAGAACCAAACATCCTGAAACATGCAAACGGCAAGACGAAGGGGCTTGTTAGCGTCCTGGACATATGTAGAATTTCACTAGCGAATTGCGTTACTCCACTAAAACGCCTATCCCTCATAAGTGATTTCCTTTAAAAAACATGTTAAATTATAATGCAATATCAAATGCAAAACAATCTTCATGATGCAAATCTGCACTCTGTAGATAGATTGTTACATGGTTCGTCGTCCACAACATAGCCTTTTTGCTACGCATTGATCATGGGTCAACAAATAAGGTCAAATATTTGATTTTAGCGGATGCTATTCAAAAAAAGAATCCCATGGATTATACTTACCGCAACTTATTACATTGGAATTTTTACATTGGCGGTGGATGAATGATACTGAGCATGACCGGTTTTGCCCGGACTGAATCGGAAAATGAAAAACTGAAATGCGTCGTTGAGATACGATCCGTAAACCACCGGTTTCTGGATATCTCCGTTCGCCTCCCTTCGAAAAGTTTTGAGCATATAAAGGCTATCAAGGATCTCGTTTCGGCAAAGATATCCCGCGGTTCGGTGGAGATCACAGTTTCGCTGGGGGAGAGTGAAAACAACCAGAAAAGGCTGGTCATTGATGAGAACCTGGTAACGCAATACATGGCTGGAGCCAAATCGATAGTTTCGAAATTCCAGGTTTACGGCGAAATCGATCTGCCGACACTTTTTTCCATGAAAGACATATTCAAATACGAAGAGACGGAAGATGACGCCGAAGGACGATGGCAGCTTATCCAGAAAACCGTCAACGGCGCTCTTGAAAAACTGGTCGAGATGAGGCGGGTCGAAGGTGATGCCTTGGAAAAGGATATACTTTCACAACTCGACATAATCGAAAAATGCGCCGAATCGATAATCAAAACAAAAGACATCCAAAAAAAGGAGGTCACTGAAAAGCTGAGGGCGCGCCTCGAAGAACTTTTCGCCGACTTCAAGGCCGACGAACAGAGGGTCATTACCGAAGCCGCCATACTTGCCGACCGCTCCGACATCAGTGAAGAGATCATACGGCTGAGATCACACATCGACCAGACAAGAGAACTTGTGAAAAACCACGGGCCAAACGGCAGGAAACTTGAGTTCATCCTTCAGGAGATGAACAGGGAGACCAATACGGTCGGTTCGAAAAGCACGCTTTTCAATATAAGCACGGATGTGATCGAGATCAAAAGCTGTCTTGAAAAGATCAGGGAGCAGGCCGCAAACATTGAATAATCTAAAAGCGGAAATCACAGTATGACTACAAACTGGAATCCCGGATGCGGAATCCTGTTTGTGCTATCAGCCCCGTCCGGCGCTGGCAAGACCACTCTTGCCCAATACCTTGTAAAGCATATCCCGGACATGAAACAGTCGATTTCGTACACAACCCGCCCCATGCGGGATGGTGAAGTGCAGGATATTGATTATCATTTTATTGATCAATCGTTGTTCGAGCAGATGATAACCGACAACTCATTCGCTGAATACGCGAAGGTGCACGATTTTTATTATGGTACCTCCTACAAATCAATTTCCGACGCTAAAAAAAGGAAAAAGGATCTTCTTCTTGTCATTGATGTTCAGGGTGCGGAAAAGATCCACAACAGCGGCCTCAGCAATGTCGTTTCCATTTTCCTCCTCCCTCCATCAATCGAGGTTTTGAGGCAGAGACTGGAAAGCAGGGGGACCGATACGGCGGAACGGATAAACAAACGGATCGAAACGGCAAAAAAAGAGATAGAAGAGTGCAGAAAATATGATTACATTATCGTGAACGATGATCTTGAAACGACAGAAAAGGAAATATCGGGGATCGTGAGGGCGGAGAGATCCAAGCCGGAAAGGAAAAATCCAAAATTTCCTGATTTTTCGATACCGCCGCCAACAAAAGGAAGGAATCAGCAATGAGCGCAAAAATAATCGACGGAAAAGAGATCGCCCAACAGATAAGAAGTGAGGTAAAGAACGAGGTGAGCAAACTCATCGAGGGGGGCGGACGCGCGCCTGCGCTCGCAGTGGTGCTGGTTGGTAACGACCCAGCTTCGGAGATATACGTAAAAAACAAAAAAAAGGCGTGCCACAGCACCGGAATCACGTCGATCGAACACAAACTTAGCGAAGATATCCCTGAAAAAGACCTGGTTGCACTGATCGACCGGCTGAACAAGGATCCTGAAATAGACGGCATACTGGTTCAGTTGCCGTTGCCGGGGAAACTTCATGAGAACATGATAATAGAACGGATCGACCCGAAAAAAGATGTCGACGGATTCCACCCCGTGAGCGTTGGACGACTGGTGGCCAACACGAAAGGGCTTAGGCCATGCACACCCGCAGGCATAATCGAACTGCTGAAACGGATAAATGTCGACCTCGTGGGGAAAAAGGCTGTCGTCCTCGGACGCTCAAATATCGTCGGCAAGCCTACGGCAACCCTTCTCCTCCACGAAAGCTGTACAACAACAGTCGCCCACTCCAAAACAAAGCACCTAAAAGAGCTGTGCCAGAGGGCCGATATAATCATCGCCGCGATAGGTAAGCCGAAATTCGTGACAGCTGACATGGTTAAAGAGGGGGCGATAGTTATTGATGTCGGCGTAAACCGGACAGAAGAGGGGATCTTTGGCGATACCGATTTCGCAAACGTGAAACAGGTCGCCGGCTATATTACTCCGGTGCCCGGGGGGGTTGGCCCAATGACGATCGCAATGCTCATGGTAAATACCCTGGAAGCCTATAAGCTGAACAGATAAGCGTAGTAGATATTTTTGCCCTTTTCCCGCTAATACTGGGGAAATACCCTGTCTAATATGTTTACACAATCTTTACTTTTTATTTCTTGGCCGAAAGGTGTAAAATGTATTGTATAGATACATTATTAACATTAGGAAAATTGGAGAATAGTAATGCCATGAAAGACTTTGATGTGTTTTTAGAGGGAATGGATAAAACTTCTTCCTCAACTCTGGAATGGGTTTTACTTGTCGGATTTTTCCTGGTCCTTTTTATTGCATTAAAACTGGTCCAGCGGTCGAACAAGAAAGCTGAAGAAAACTCCAACGATTAAACTGATACCTTAAATTTCCCGCCCCACACGCGAGAATTACTTGATCTTACTGCATAATTTCTTGACATACCGCCATGTCTACTTCATCGGGAAGCATACGTTTAGCGCTTTCGGCAGAAGGTCTATCATCATATCGGTCGAGCCGTAGAGCTCTCCATCGATCTCGGAACCCAATGGTTTTGGAGCGCGCAACTCCAGCCTCTTTGCTGAATATTTACTAATCCCCCTCACGGAGAGGTAGTTTCCCGTGAAAAGTTTCCCCAGGCTGTAAAGCATGTAAAACGGGTTGCTCTTCTCAATAACCGTTATCTCGAACCTTCCATCGTCCAGCGCAACGTTCAGGCCGAAATTCATCCCGTTCCCGGCATAACTCCCCTTCGAGACCGTTACTGCCAGAACTTCCCGCCTTACGGTCTCTTTGTCCATGACTATCTCGACCTCCTTTGGATGAGCCTCGAAGAGACCGATCATTGTCGGAAGGATATATCTCAGATTGATGTGGATGAGGTCGCTTGCTTTCTCCTTTTTTTCAACTATCTCGGCGGTAAGTCCTATACTTGCCATATTCACAAAATACTGCCCGGCCATAGCGTGGTCGCCATAACTTGCATACCCGACGTCAACCGCCCGCACCTCCGAATCGGCGACAAGCTCCATCCAGTTCCTGGTATTTTTATATTTTGTAATTGAAGAGTAGTAATCCCAACCGCTCCCTTCCCTCGTAACCACAAGGCTGGCCCCGCTGTTTATCGGTTTCCCGTTTTCGAAAAATCCGTTTACCACCGCATTGACGGTTCCGTCTCCGCCAACCGCGATGATCCGATTAAAACCTTCCTTTAGAGATTCCCTTGTGAGCCTTATTGCATCATCGCGTCCTTCCGGCAGAACATATTCAAAGGAGCCGATAGCGGATTGGAAATATTTCTCCATATCCAGTATTCGGCGATTCCCGATTTTCCTCCCCGAATGCCTGTTGATGATAAACCTGTATCTCACCTTCCCTCCAGAATTAAGAAGAATCTACCATTTGCATGCAGGCTTTTCAGGAAATTTTTGCCGCGCCGGATTCGCCACCCCGGATTTTTGCGATCATAAAAAAACACTAATGCCAATTCCCAATTTTCCGATAAATAGGGAGAGAGTAATTTGCACCAGAAATGCAATTCTTTAGTAGGAGTAATGATGATAAAAACTGCCGAAAGAAATGGAAACAGAGTATCAGGATATTCATCGGTATTCAGCGTGAAGCATCTCACGATAGAACCTGACAGAGACGAAAAAGGAGAGGAAAGTCTTGGCGAGTTCGCCTCCTATGCGCTTACCTCTATCCTTACATTTGTATTGTTGATCGCCTATATGGAGTGGTTATAGAGGATACCCCCTCCCCTCTTTAACGCTCTCTCCAGAAAAAGCCGCTGCCTCCCCTCGGCGGCTTTTTCTGCATGAACACTGCCTGACGAAGCCCTATCCCTGAACAAAAAGAACCTCCATTGTCCACGTGCGGAGGTATTAAACGAGCTGACGTTCATTGTTGCGGGAATGCATGGGGCAAACCTCTCAAAAAGCGGAACGGCGCCCCTGTGCGCCTTTTTGCCCCGGGGAACAGGGATTCGAGGCAAACGTCGTTCCAAGCGTTCCAAATCCCCGCTGGTCGCAGGAGACTGAGCGATTAATAGATGCCGGAGATCGCGTTCCTGCACTTCCATACAACGGGTACGCAAAACAAGTTGGATACCTGTACATCTGAGATTGCGGACATTAGAGAAGCCCGGTGGGGAGATATCTAGCCGGAGAGCTTTTTCTTCAGCAGGTCGTTTACTATTCCGGGGTTTGCCTTCCCTTTGCTCTCCTTCATGACCTGGCCGACAAAGAAGCCGAGCAGTTGCTCCTTCCCTCCGCGGTACTGTTCCAGCTGTTTTGGATTCGCCGCTATTACGCTATCGACTATTTTCTCGATCGCCCCCGAGTCTGAAACCTGCACCAGACCCTTCTCCTCGATGATCGCCTTCGGATTCTTCCCGCTCAATTCCATCTCGGCAAAAACAGTCTTTGCTATCTTGCCCGAAATCGTACCGTCCTTTATCAGCGCCAGCATCTCGGCAAGCATTCCGGCCTTAACCGGGCATTCGGCAAGCGGGATATTCTTCTCTTTCAATATCCTCAGCACGTCGGTCATTATCCAGTTTGAGGCCGCTTTAGCGTCGGCGCCCCCTTTGACAACCTCTTCGAAGTAATCGGCTGTCTCCCGCTCGGCTGTGAGCACCTCCGCATCGTAGGGGGGTATACCGTAATCCTTTACGAACCTCTCCCGCTTGGCATCCGGCAGTTCAGGCAGGCCTTTTCTTACCTCCCCTATCCAATCCTGGCTTATCCGCAGTGGAACCAGGTCGGGATCCGGGAAATAGCGGTAGTCGTTTGCCTCTTCCTTGCTTCTCATCGAGATGGTTATTCCCTTGTCGGAATCGAAAAGCCGGGTCTCCTGAACTATCCGCCCGCCATCCTCGAGTATCTCTTTCTGTCTTTCGATCTCGTATTCCGCGGCGCGCTGAAGAAAGCGGAAAGAGTTCATATTCTTCACCTCCACCTTGGTGCCAAACTCCTTTTGCCCCTTGGGGCGGATGGAGAGGTTCAGGTCGGCGCGAAGGGAGCCCTCTTCCATATTGCAGTCGCTGACATTGATGTACTGCAGGATGGTTTTCAATTTCGTAAGGTACTGCTTCGCCTCTTCCGAGGAGTTCATGTCCGCCTCGCTCACTATCTCTATCAACGGCACCCCTGTCCTGTTCAGGTCGACATAGCTGTGGGCCGGGTCATTGAAATTCTCGCCGTGGATCGATTTGCCGGCATCCTCTTCCATATGAATACGGTTGATGCGTATCGTTTTAGGCTGGCCATCGATGAATACCTCTATTTTCCCGTTTTGCGCGATCGGTAGCTCGAACTGGGATATCTGATACCCTTTTGGAAGATCGGGGTAGAAGTAGTTTTTCCTGGCCCAGATAGACATCTCGGCGATACTGCACTCGGTTGCTAGAGCCGCCTGCATCGCCTTGCGTACCACTTCCTTGTTCAGTACCGGCAATACGCCCGGCATTCCAGCGCATATGGGGCATGTATGGCTGTTCGGCTCGCCGCCGTACTCGGCCGAGCAACCGCAGAAGATCTTAGACCTTGTATTTAGCTGGGCGTGAACCTCAAGGCCGATAACGACTTCGTATTCCATGACGTCGTATTATAACGTGTCTTTCAATTGCCGCCATTCCGTACAGGGAAAATCACGATACGGCGGTTGTCATCTCTCCCTTCGGAACGGGTCTCTACTGCCGGATTGTCCTGAAGCGTGAAGTGGATGATCTTGCGTTCGTCGGTTTTCATCGGGCTTAGCTTCACTTTTTTCCCGGTTTCAAGAGCCTTCTGCGCCGAGCTTATGGCAAGCTCCTTGAGCTTTACTTCACGCCTGTTCCGATAGTCTTCGGTGTCTACTATTACGCTCATGAAGGAACCTTTTGTCCTCGTCGCGTAGATTTCCATTATCTTCGTGATCGCGTCGAGGGTCTCCCCTTTTCGTCCGATAATAAGTCCGCCGGAATCCGACTTGATGTCTATCATTATGTCGCCGTTGTTCTCCTCCGCGTCGACACTCCCTGCAATCTCCATAGCGGCAAGTATCCTTTCGAGGAAATCCTTGCACGCTTTCGATGTCTCTGTCTCCGTACCCTGCCCGAATACCTTTGAGGCAGGAGGGTTCTCCATATTCCGTTTAAGGCTCTTTTTGCGGGGCATCTCGGGAGCTCTATCTCCACCGCCCCCCTTTTTCCTCTTCCGCGGCGGTCTTTCCCTTACCTGCTGAGCGTTCCCTGCAGGCGCCTGCTCTTTCACCTGGGGCGGCTGTTGCTGTTGCTGACCGCCGCTTCCGATCTTTGCTATCTCCGAGCTCAGGGAAGAGGTTAACGAAGCGATCGATACGCCTGCGCCTCCAAGGGCTTCATCCTTTATCCTTCCTCGGACCCGGATAACGGTCTTTCCCAGCCCAAAAAGTTTTTTCTTTTCCCCTACCTCTTCGATCTCTACCTCGGAACGGTGAGCTCCAAGAGACAAGAGCAGTATTTCTACCGCTTCCTCGTAAGTATCGCCGTCAGCTTCTGTCCAATCCATAATTTCTCAGGCCTCCTCAGCGCTTCTGTTTACATACCATTGCTGTGCAATGGAAAGTATGTTGTTCACCAGCCAATAAATAACAAGCCCCGAAGGGAAGTTAATAAACATCACGGTAAAGACTACCGGCATTAACAGCATCATGTTCCTCTGTACGGGATCGTTCGCCTGCGGAGAGAGCTTTTGCTGGAGGAACATCGACAATCCCATCAATAGAGGGGTGACATAGTAGGGATCTTTCAGCGAAAGGTCGTGTATCCACCATATGAAATCCGCCCCTTTAAGTTCGATCGATTCGAGCAGAACCTTGTAAAGCGCGATAAATACAGGTATCTGAAGGAATATGGGGAGACAGCCGGCCAGCGGATTCACCTTGTGCTTCCGGTAAAGGAGCATCAGCTCTTCGTTCATCTTCGTCTTGTCGTTCTTGTACCTCTCCTGAAGTATCTTCATCTGGGGCTGGAGTTTTCGCATTTTGCTCATCGACTGGAAACTTTTCTGCGTGAGCGGGAAAAAGAGTATCTTTATGACGACCGTGATAACGATTATCGCCCACCCGAAATTGTAAAAAACCGAATCGTGCAGCCAGACCATTACCCTGTAGATCGGCTTGGCGATAATATCAAACCAGCCGTAGTTGATCACCTTCTGGAAACCGCGGTTCTGCTTCTTCAACTCGGAGACCATCTTCGGCCCCGCGTACATGTAAAAGCTTATCGGCTTCCCGCTTCCGGGGGATACAAGCTGGAGGGTATTGGAATAGATATCATCCTCTACCTCCCTCTGGGTCATCTTCGCTTCCCTGTCCTCGGGGAAAAAGGCGACGCAGTAATACCTGTTCGTCAGTCCGGCCCATTCGATCTTCCCTTCGTATACATTCTCTTTATCCATATCCGGTGTTTTTGTCAGACGTTTTCCGTCAATGTAGATTACCGGGCCGTCATATGAATACATCTTGTCCTTGATATCCCCAAGCCCATACCAGCCTATTCCAAACGCGGAACCTTTCACGGAAGAGCCGGAATGGCTGAGTGAGACCTCCATATCCGCCCGGTGCGAATTGTAATGGAAAACTATCTTCTTCTTTATTTCAAAGCCGGTGGCGAGACTGTGTACGAAAAGCACCTCCGCATCCCGGTTCTTTTCGGATAACATTATCTTCGCCGGAGCATTTACTTCAAACACGGTCTTGTTGATCTTCTTCGTCGCATCAGCTGATGAGAATTCAAGTGAAAGCGGCTTCATTTCCAGACCCTGCTTTACCAGTTCAATCGGATTGCCATCGTCGTCCCCAAAGCCTGAGAGCTTCCATGAAGTAACCACTCCTCCGATATTTGAAAGGGTGACTACAGCGTATCCGGTATCGATGAAAATTTTCTTTTCGGACCCCCTCTGGTTACCGGTCGAACTTTCACCGGCATCCTGCTGTAGAGAGGCAGTAGGGTCCAAAGGAGTAACGTCTGGCTGAGCGCTACCGAGCACGATTTCCGCATCCTCATGGCTGAAAACATCGGGATCCACCGTCTCAATTTGCGCCGGGGCTGTTTCCTTCTCCTGTACCTGCTCTTTCTGTTGTTCAATTTTCTTTAACTTGTTCGCCTCGATTACGTCGCCGTACCTGTGGAAGTACCACATATTCCAAAATATCATTACGACGATCGAAAGGAAGATGGCTGTAAGTGTCTTTTTATCCATTTGTCATTTTACCGGGTCGAAACCGCCAGGGTGGAAAGGGTGGCATTTTGATATTCTTTTTACTGAGAGCCAGACGCCTGTAAAAACACCATGTTTTTCAATGGCATCACTGCTGTATTGAGAACAGCTGGGGAAGAACCTGCAAGATGGGGGTAGAAATGGGCTAATTGCCGCCTGGTAGCCGCGTATCATAAATAACAAAAACCGTTTCATTCAGCAGGTCCCAACGCAAAACATGCGCGGGAAAGGATCAGCCGCCAATCGAGCGTACAAAGCTTTCAAAGCATTTCTTCAACGCCTGGTAACTCTCCAGCCGCTCACCCTTTCTCGCAATTACTACAACGTCCAGGCCTTTCAATCTATCCAGGTTCTCCCTGAACAGGGCGCGCGCTCTCCGTTTAAAACGATTGCGGCTTACCGCCTTGGCCAATATCCTTTTCCCGGCAATAATTCCAAGCCGGCTACATTCCAAACCGCTATCGGCGAAATAAAAGACAAGGTTGCCAGTGACGAATTTCCTTCCCGCAAATGCGGAATCGAATTCGCGACCCCCTGATAACCGTGTCTCCTTAAACCGGATACGCAAATTAAACAGTAAGGCGCGCTCGGCCTTTCTGCCTTCGCCTTTTGAGAACTGCCTGACCGTTTGCCGTAGACATTCTCTTCCTGAAACCGTGAGTCCTTTTTCGCCTAATGTTACTAGGTTGGTATGGCCTTTTCATAATCCGGTTAATCTACATGAAAGCGGGGGGGCTGGTCAAACTTTTTCGACATTTATTTCGAATTAAACAATTATTTATTCAATTGTTAACCTTTTGGCCCCCCACACGGCATTACACCAAGCCCCCCAGTGAGGGAAATAAATCGGTTTTGGAGTCGCAAAAGAAAAGATTATTCTTTTTCGGCAAGGTCACCGTTAAAAGTTGAAACACTTTAAAAAATCATTCCCCTTGCAACATACTGATAATAAAAGAAATCTCTAGAGTTTTTGGTATTTTATCCACAGTCGCCCCGCTCAGCGGGGTTGAAAGTTGCTCTTCTATTGGCTACCATCCAATCGGAGGAGCTGTGGGGAAGAAACTTTACCGAAAATTGTGTGCATCGGTTTTCCCCGAAATAAATCTTTTTAAATGTGGAATTTGGCAGGAAGTAATATGGAATTCGGAAAAATCTTTGGTAAAAAGCCTGCTACATGGGTAAAGAGGCCCAAGTATACAACCTCTGTCGAGCAAATAAATGAAATAGGCGAAGCGGAACGGCAATCCCTTCGAGTGGTTGAAGATACGTTCCAGTTCAGAACAAACGACTACTATACTTCCTTGATCGACTGGGAAGATCCTGACGACCCCATCCGGCAAATATCAATTCCGAGCATACGCGAGCTGGAGATGAATATGGACTGGAGCCTTGATGCGTCGTGCGAGGAGGATTATACGAGGGGTGGAGGGATTCAACACAAATACTCAAACACCGTACTCCTGCTGGTTAATAACGTCTGCGGAACATACTGTCGATTCTGTTTCCGTAAAAGATTATTCATGAATGACAACGACGAGGTTGCCAGGAATATCTCTGAAGGGCTTGCGTACATTGCGGAAAACAGCAAAATTACAAATGTCCTTTTAACGGGTGGGGATCCGCTCATCCTCTCCACACCTAAGCTGGAAGAGATAATCCGCAGGCTAAGGGAGATCAAGCATGTCAAGATAATCAGAATTGGCAGCAAAATGCCTGCTTTTAATCCATTCAGGATATTGAACGATCCATCTTTGCCGGAGATGCTCTCAAAATACAGCTTGGCCACGAAAAAGATATACCTGATGGCACACTTCAATCACCCGAAGGAATTGACCGAACACTCCATCGAGGCAATGACTGTTCTGCAAAGACATGGCGTAATAACCACCAACCAGACGCCCATCCTGCGGGGGATAAATGACAGCCCCAACACCCTCTACGAGCTTTTTGAAAAACTTTCATACATGGGAGTCCCCCCATATTATGTATTTCAGTGCCGCCCGACACAGGGGAATGAAATGTTCTCCCTCCCTCTTGAGGAAGCCTATGGGATATTCGAAAAAGCCCAAAGCATGGCCTCGGGGCTCGGCAAAAGGGCACGATTTGTCATGTCCCACCAAACCGGTAAAATTGAAGTTATCGGCCTTACCGAGGAGCAGATATTCATGCGGTACCACCGATCACCCGACAATGCGAACCGGGACGGAATAATGGTTTTCAACAGGAATTCCCAGGCATACTGGCTTGACGACTACGAAGAGGCCGAAAAGATCATCTCAAGCAGATACATGATGAACCCGGCATAATCCCCCGCGTCCACCATCAATCTCCGGCTTTCGAAGCTCCCTTTATCAGTGTGAAATATTTTTCATTGAAACACATTGGGATGATATATACTCAAATATCAAAATAATCTAGGCCGGTTTGACAAAATCGCTGAGCCAATTGAGGAGGTACTTCTGTGGAATACGAAAGTATTCAAAAAATTTACAAGCTGTATTCGGGTTTCTATGATTTGTTGTTCAAACAGATTTTCTTTCCGAGGCAGGAGTACGCTATCAGCCAGATGGACATTAAACCGGGCGATAAAGTGCTTGATGTAGGCATTGGAACCGGGCTGACCCTGGGGTGCTACCCAAAGGATTGTCATGTTACCGGGATAGACCTCTCGGCCGCCATGCTGAAAAAGGCGCATCATAAAAAAAACAAACTCGGCCTCGACAACGTAACATTGCTGGAAATGGACGCATGCGAACTTGCTTTTGACGACAACCAGTTCGACCATGTAATTTCCACATTCGTCCTGACCGTCGTCCCTGACCCCGTGAAAGCTCTGTCCGAAATGAAAAGGGTGTGCAAGAAAGGGAACTCCATTGTCTTTATCAATCACTTCGCCAGCGAAAACAAGTTCCTTGCCTGGACCGAGGATAAACTCGACCCTCTTTGCAGAAAACTTGGGTGGAGAAATACCGAGTCGTTATCCGATCTTTCGGCACGGGCAAATCTCGAAATAGCTTCATGCACCCTTTTGAAAAAATTCGACCTATGGCCAATAGTTTTTGCAACAAACAACAAATAGGTCTTTGGCTTAGCGTTTTATTTTTTTCGTTTGCGATTTCAGGTGAGGCAGCCGCCTCACCTCTCCAGGATAAAAAAGGTGAACTCCCACTACCTTTCCAGGTCGGCGAAATACTGATTTTCCAGGTTGAATGGCTTTTCCTTGATGCCGGACGCGTCACCGCGACAATCCCTGAGAAGATAAAGGAAAACGGCAGGGAACTTCTCCACTTCACCCTCCATACTGAAACCACAAACCTTTTAGACGACATTTGGACAATGGACGACTGGTTCCATTCGTACTGGGACATAAATGAGAGAGCAACCAGGAAATTTACCGTTAAGATTCGTGAAAGCACATACAAAAAGGACAAACTGATACTGTTCGACATTGAAAACGGTATCGCTACCGTGACTAAGAACAGCGACGAACCGAAGGAAATACCTCTTAAACGTGGAGCGCAGGACTTCTTCACGGCTGGTCATATGTCCCGCACCCTGCCGCTGAAGAAGGGGGGGGACTACAGATATCCGGTATTCGAAGACGACAAAAATTATGATGCGCAGATAGTCGTGGTCAAGAAAGAAACAATCGAGATCATGGGGGGGAAGATCGATACGATCCTTATCCACCCGAAGATCAGCTTCGAGGGGGCTTTCCATAGTAAAGGCACACTCCATGTATGGCTTTCCGACGACGAGTACCGCGCGCCTGTAAAACTAAAGCTCTACACCCTTTTCGGCGCGGTTGATATTACCCTGATCGAATATGGCGGAATAAACCTCAATATCGTCTACCCGGAAAAAAATAATGGCAAAAATAGCGCTCGCACAAATTAATCCGACTGTCGGCGATCTCGACCTAAACCGAAAGATGATCATCGATTTTGCAAGAAAGGGTGAGTCCCTGGGGGCCGACATAATTGTATTCCCCGAACTCGCCATCACCGGCTATCCGCCGGAGGATCTTCTGTTGAAAAGAAGCTTTATCGAAGCCGCATGGAAGAACCTTACCGAAATTGCCCGGAGCATCCAAAACACATGGGTCGTGGTAGGAACCCCGCACCGAGAGGATGGAAAGCTTTATAACGGCGCGGCGGTGCTCCACAAGGGGAAGATTGAAACAATAATCCACAAGACGCATCTCCCGAATTATGGAGTGTTCGATGAAAGACGGTACTTCACCCCGGCTGAAAATGTTGCCTCTGTCAAAATGGCCGGAATTACTACTGCAGTTACCATCTGCGAAGACATCTGGGTAAATTCAGGTCTGCCGCACGACCTCTGCGCAAGAGAGGATATTGACCTCATAATTAATATCTCTTCATCCCCGTTCCATACCGGAAAATCCGAGGAGCGCAAGAATAAAGTCACCGGGTTCGCCTCCAGCCATCAAAAGGAGCTGGCATACTGCAATTTGGTCGGAGGCCAGGACGAACTGGTTTTTGACGGAGGATCGTTCTTCTGCGACACAAAGGGGAAAGTTACCGCGTCACTCAGGGAGTTCGAGGAAGATCTGATAGTCGTGAAAGCGGGAGAGGAGAATTCCGGCGGCGCTTCAGCATTTCACTCCTTTCCAAGATCGTATGCATATCCTGAAAATGTCTTTGAAGCTCTGAAAAAAGGATTGAAGGATTACCTGTCCAAAAACTCTTTCCATGATGTTGTCATAGCCCTGTCCGGCGGCATTGATTCGGCTCTTACCGCGTCAATCGCCGTTGCAAGCCTCGGAGCCGAGAGGGTGAGAGGGATTGCCATGCCTTCAAGGTTTTCCTCACCGGAAAGCCTGCAAGATGCGCGCGAACTTGCGGAAAACCTCGGCATGAAATTCGATGTCATCCCCATCACAGAGCTGATGGATTCCTTCGGAAAGGCGCTTTCCGGGGTGTTCGAGGGGACAAAACCCGGGATCGCGGAGGAAAACATACAGGCCAGAATTCGCGGAACCCTTATCATGGCGGTAAGCAACAAATTCGGAAGTCTTGCCCTGGCAACAGGCAACAAAAGCGAAATAAGTGTAGGCTACTGCACTCTTTACGGCGACATGGCGGGAGGTTTCGCGCTTATTAAAGACCTTCCGAAAAACATGGTCTACGATCTTGCGAAGTGGATAAACGGAAATTCCCCCACTCCCAACATCCCGGCAAGGAGTATTGAGAAGGAACCGACCGCGGAACTGAGACCAAACCAGAAGGATTCCGACTTTCTGCCGGAATACAAAATACTGGACCCGATACTTAAACTGTATGTCGAAGAGGAAAAAAGTATTGAAGAGATAATTTCTCTCGGATATATTGAAGGCGATGTGAGGAAGGTATCTCGTTTGGTGAATCAAAACGAATACAAAAGGAGGCAGGCTGCTCCAGGAGTAAAGATATCACCGAAATCTTTCGGAAAAGACAGGCGAATGCCTATTACAAACAGATTTTTTGAGACATAGGGAAGAAGATGACAAACTGGGTACCAAAAAAAATATTTTTCACAAGAGGCGTTGGCGTCCACAAAGACAAATTGCGTTCTTACGAGCTGGCGCTTAGAGATGCCGGAGTAGAACGCTGCAACCTGGTTGAAGTATCTTCCATACTCCCCCCCAAATGTAAAATCCTAAGTAAAAAAGAGGGACTTAAATACATATCGGGCGGGATGATAACCTTTTGCGTACAGGCGCGGCTAACCAGCAACGAACCCCACAGGCTGATAGCAACAAGCATCGGGTGCGCAATTCCCGCCAACCAGTCGCTATACGGATATCTCAGCGAGCATCACAACTATGGTGAAACTGAAAAGGTGGCCGGCGACTATGCTGAAGACCTTGCGGCAGGAATGCTCGCGACAACACTCGGCATCGATTTTGACGAGGATAAAAGCTGGGATGAAAAAAGACAGATATACAGGATCAGCAACAAAATCGTAAGAACAAGGAATATCACTCAAACAGCGGTTGTAAAAGGGAGAAATCACCACACCGTCGTTGCGTTAGCGGTATTCATTCTGTAACAAGTGAGGCCAGGAAGGGAAACCTGCTTTTACTCGGCGAAAGTGAGCATAAAAGCCGGGCCTCTTTCCTTCCTGCTCCCCCTCCTTGCATTCTTGTCCGTAGTCCTGTTCCATCCCCAGGCGGTAGCGGAAGATAAAAACGTTTCCGATTTCGACAGAAGCAAAATGGAGGGGCCTCTTTCCATTACCGCCGACTATATAAGGCATTATCGCAAGGAAAATCGCGCAGAAGCCAAAGGAAACGTGGCACTGGAATATAAGGATACTCTCCTTACCGGAGATGAATGTGAAATAGACAGCAATACCGGCCTTGGAATCATGAGAGGCAATGCCAGGATACAAACAGAAGAGATTCTGCTTGGCGGTTCTAAATTCGAATTTTTCCTGAACTCCAGCCTCGGCACAATGGAGAATATGACCGGCTATACGAGGGATGGTTTTTATTTCACTTCCAAAAAAGCTGTCCGGATAAAGGAAGACCAGTATCGCCTTACGAAAGGAACCTTAACAACATGCGACCCGGAAAATCCCGATTGGGTTGCCAAAAGCGGACGGGTGGAATTAACTCTTGAAGATTTCGCAACTTTTTACAATATGTCATTTTACTTCAAGGGAATCCCTGTCTTTTATACACCTTACTGGGCGGTGCCAAGCATAACAAAAAGAACTACAGGTTTTCTGGAACCAAGCTTTGGCTGGTCATCCCGGGACGGGGATTATTTGAACCTGACCTATTTTATAGCGGTATCGGATCAGGACGATATAACCCTTTACCTCGACTACCTTTCCAACAGAGGAACCCGTGAAGGATTCGAATACAGGTATTTCTTCGCAAAGAACACATATGGAAAATTCAATTTCGACTATGCCGACGACCGTATTGCGGATAAATCGCTCTGGAAGCTCGATTATACACACAGGCATAAATCCAAATCCGCTTTATACAGCAGAGTAAAGCTTGACGAAGAGAGCGAAGTCAGTTATTCAAAGGTTTTTAACGATGACGATACCGCACTGAGGTCGAAAAAATATACCGACTCATTCATAGAGTTCAGCTATCTCTTCCCGGGAAGCTCGGCATCCATGTTTGCCAGGTCTTACAAGGATATGGGTGACCTTTACCCTTTAAATAAAAACTTCTACAGCAAGAAACCTGAGATTTCCGCCAATATCTACCCAAGGCGGTTGTTTAATACCCCGCTGATCGCGGGAATCCAAAACACTATTACAAATTTGGAAACGGAAACAGTTGGACCAAACCCGGTTGACATAAAAAACACAAGCCGGCTTGATGTACGGCCAATGCTCTCTTTGCCTCTTGTTCCGTTCAATGGCTTCAATTTCATGCCTTGGGTGAACGGTATCGGAACCTGGTACAGCCATAATAAAATCGATGAAAGCCCCCTTTACGTTTCCTATTACACCGCAGGCGCCGCAATGGAAATCCCGAAAGCATATAAAATATTCCGTCTAGGCGACCAGGATTTGAAACACACCCTCACCCCGATAATCAGCTACCAATATATCCCTGGATATGAAGTAGATGATGAAAGACTGAAGGTTCCGCTTATAGACCACCTTGAACAATCGACGCCAATAAGCCTTCTGAATTTCAGCCTTGAGAACAGCGTTCTGCAAAAAAGCGCCGGAAATACACTTGGCCAGGAAATTATCCGGCTCAACATCACACAAGGTTACGACTTCAGGGAGGCAAACAGGATCACGGTTGGGGAAAAGGATAAAAACAAACCGCTATCAAATTTGAATTTAGACCTGGATTCGAAGCCGCTCCCATGGATGGTACTCAATACCGCTCTATCCTATAACCATTATGAAAATAAACCCGACTCAACCATAACCGAGGCAGGAATCGCTCTTAAAAACGGATTTTTCATCTCTTATCAGAAAACAATAAATCGCCTGCCGGAGGCAGTTTTCTCTTCCGGGATCATGGGAGTTTCGGTGGAGAGAGGATGGTCAGCTGAGATCTCGACAATTTATGATGAAATAAACTATGAAAATCCATCAACCATGCTGGATATCACCTACAAATCGTGCTGTTTCACGGTAGATGTTGCCGCCCAAAAATATTACCGCACAAGAGTTCTTGAGGATAATACCTACGAGAGATACCTCGATACTAAATTCTTTCTCCTCTTCAGCTTCAAGGGCTTTGGAGATACCGGAAATAAGGTTGCCCCGATAGTCGGTCGAAAGATTTAAAACTATCCGTAGAAGACGCTGTTTTTAGATATTTAAATAAAACATATCTACTCTACATTTGCTGTATCTTCTTTATTTATAACAAGTTACAATGAAGCGGCTAAATTCGGCATTGAGGAATGGTATTTATGTTTTCAACTTTTCCGAAAATATTCCGATAATGGAACGGAAGTTGCTCATATTGGGCTACATGAACCTTTATGACAATTATTTGACAGATTGGGGCGGTTACTGCAGGACCCATAGCGCCTATATGCAGTCAGGTTCCATGTTCTATAATAGGAGAAAGCGCAGTGCCTGACAGGTTGATGTTTGTATTTCCTGGCGTGGAATCTGAGACTTTTTTTGAGGGGAGAGCAAATATTACCCAATTCATCCCGCAGCCTAAAAAAATGCCCGCCAATCAGGTATTCGGATACTACATACCTGCGGGTGACAAAGCACCTCCCGAGATCAAATCAACTCAAATATGGCACCTACCTGACAATACTGACAAGAACAGCCTGATACTCGAAGGGCTCCGCTTCACCGATGATGTCCCTTCAAAACTGCAAACAGTCAACAGTGGTTACTTGACCTCCGTTGATGGCAAGATGAAGGTGACAAAAATTTTCGAGATTTACGAAGATATTGACGCAAGAACCGGGGATATAAAGGCTGACTCCTCTATTCTCCTTCATGGAACTGTAACCCAGGGTATTGAAATAATCTCCGAAGGTGATATTGAGGCCCGCGGTTTGATCGAAGACGCGACCTTAAGGGCCAAAGGAAGCATCGTTGCCAAAGGGGGAATTTCCGGAAACAACAAAGGGAAAATAGTAGCTGGCGGCAACATGTACAGCACCTTCATCCAACAGGCGGATATTGAGGCGATGGGAAATATTCTTGTCGATGGCGCGATAATAAACAGCAATATCCTTTGCGGTAAAAAGATCATCGTAAGGGGGAAAGGGCTTCTTGTCGGCGGAAAGGTCATGGCCCGTGACGGAATTGAAGTTCTGCATCTAGGCACAGAAGCCGCAATTGCCACAGAAGTGGAGATAGGATGCAATCCTTTTCAGAGAACCCATGTGGAAAGGATCGAAAAGGAAATAGCCGATTTGGAACAGGGGATGAAAACGATAATCGTACAGATAAAACATCTCGAACACGAACTAATGGGATTCGTCAAATTCCAGACCAGAGATCTCGCAACCGCCCTGTTCAACACCGCGGAATTCGTGCAAAAAGAAGGGAGTGATTTTGGTGAAGAAAAACTTCACCAAATCAATAGATTCGGCTCCGGCATTATGAGACTTATGAGAATGACGGGGGAGATTGAACAGCTGAAGGAAGAGCTCAAAAGGGTCAGCAGTTCGGAAACTTACTCAAAAAAAGCACGGATCCAAATCGGCAAAACAGCCCACCCAGGTGTAACCATCAAGGTACAAAATACATCCTTAAGACTGATGAGGGAATACGACCACGTCTCCTTTTACTACAGCCCCGAAAAGGGGGAGATCGTGGCAGGATTTTGAAAATGAAAATAGATTTACTAACCCAAGCGAAAGGTTAAGCAGATATGTCAACTTTAATTGCGATTATATTCGGTATGGGTCTCATGCTTGGCGCCATTTTGGCCGGTGGCTCACTTTCAGTATTCATCAGTCCCCCCTCAATGATGATTGTTATGGGCGGCACTATCGCCGCTCTCTTTATCAGTTTTCAGTTACCGCGGGTTATGAAAGTAACAGGCGTGCTCATCCAAATTTTCAAGAGGGACGAACAGAATCCAAGCAATGTAATCGCCGAGATCGTAAAGCTGTCCTTTAAATCAAGGCAACAATCGCTTCTGGCGCTGGAAGACGACATGAACAAACAAAAACACAGATTCATAAAACTTGGCCTTGGAATGGCCATTGACGGAAGCCCCGGTCAGCTTATACGCGAAGTCATGGAAACCGAGCTCGATTTCATCCAGGTCCGGCACCGAAGAGGCGAACATATTTTCAGAACCGCCGCCCGGTATTCCCCTGCGTTTGGTTTGATAGGAACGCTTATCGGCCTTGTGCAGATGCTTCAGGCCTTTGGTGAATCGACTGGAGCAAGCGCCGCCTCGCTTGGCGTCGGTATGTCGGTCGCGCTTATAACTACCTTCTACGGCTCCATGATGGCTAACCTTTTCTTTAACCCAATCGCGGAAAAGCTCAAAGCGCGAACCGAAGACGAGGTACTTACCACCCAGATAATAATCGAAGGGATCGTCATGCTCCAGGCAGGAGCGAATCCGCGTGTTATTGAAAGAAAACTGAATTCATACCTGCCGCCTGAAGCGCGCCAGAACCATTACGAACGGATGATGAAACGCCAAAAAGGGGCATAATATCGAATGGGTAAAAAGCTATATCGACAGATAGAGGTCGAAAGACTTGTTGCCGAAGCCGAAGAAGAGGGTTTAGCTGAATCCGGCTGGCTTGCCACCATGGCAGACATGATGACCCTCCTTCTCACCTTTTTCGTTATGCTGTTGGCGCTTGCCGCGCCGGAATCGCAAAAATACATTGAAGCATTATCTGAGGTGGGAAGCGCATTCGGAGGAAAATCACTTGTAGAAACCAAGGCTGAAGAAAAAAAGATAAAAAAGAAAGACATAAAAGAAGAGCTGAAGAAAGTGATAGAAGATAACAACCTTTCCAAGGATGTCATTGTAACGGAAGACAGCCGGGGGCTTGTAATTTATTCAAGAGGTGACTTCTTTTTCAAACCCGGAACTTCCGAACTGATCCCGGAAACCCAGTTTTTTCTAAAACGGATAACGAAAATACTTAAGGATACAAAAGGCGATATCATGATCGAAGGGCATACGGACGATCTCCCCCTAAAACCGGGAGGACGATATCCCACCAACTGGGAACTTTCTTCGGCCAGGGCCTCTTCAGTCGCGAGATATTTTATTGAAGATATGAAACTCCATCCGGGGCGTTTTATCGTGGCCGGCTATGCGGAATTCAAACCAAGGTACGCGGTTATTCCCGCAAACCGGGGGAAAAACCGCAGGGTTGAAATCATCTTAATGAAAAAATAAAAGGAATAAATCAATGAGCGAACCTTCAGGCGGACCGCCAAAACAGATCAGAAAAGACTTCAGGGTTAAACTGGCCGCCTCTGTCCGCTATCGCGTAGCGAAAAAGGTCGGGGAAAAATATGTTCTTTCACCCTTTTTCAAAGGGATAGGCGTAGACTTTTCAGGGGGAGGGGCAGCCTTTAAAATAGGGAACTCAATTCCCAAGGGATACCTGCTCTACCTGGAAATCTTTTTCCCCTTCGACAAATTTCCAGTATCTGTCGTTGCCGAAGTCATCAACATTAAAGAAGATACTTTGAAAGACAAAAAGGTCTTTCTCTGCATTACGAGGTATCTGCTCATGTCGCCAACCATCAACGACAGGATGATCGGCTACTTTATCAATGACGCGGCAAGAGGGGCGGCTAGCCAGCAAAACGAATAAGACTTTGCCTTTATAACGGCCATCAACCCCCTTCTTCGCCACTTCCGCCTTACGTAAACTTTTTGCCTTTCCCGAACTCTATGGAATTTTCACAAACAACCAGTTTCAAATTGGAATAGAAGCATTATTGCTGTAAAGTCTATCCATGAATTTCTATAACTATCTTATAGCCATCTTCTTTGTTACATTCGCGGGGGGGCTTATACCACTGCGCTTTGCGAAAACTAAAAATTTCATCGCATTTGCTGTATATTTCGCCGCGGGGATATTGATAGGAACCTCTCTCTTCTCGCTTCTTCCAGAATCGATAGAAATCCTTGGCAATATGACAGGCTATTCCATACTAGCGGGTTTCGCGATATTTTATCTTCCGCAAAAATTCATGCTCACGCACCCTTGCGAAGAGGAAGATTGCGATTTTCATTCCCTTGGTGTCATGGCCTTTATCGGAATAGCGTTTCATGCCTTTACTGATGGCATTGCAATCGGTTCTGTTTCAGAAATTGCCGATCTTCAAGTTGTCGTTGGAGCCGTTATGTCTCACAAGATACCGGCTTCGCTTGCCCTTTCCCTGATGCTCATCGCTTCAGGAATAAGCAGGGGGAAAATTGTTCTGCTGATGGCTCTTTTCGCCTTTGCAACCCCTCTAGGAGCGTCAATTACGAGACTCTTTTTAATCGACACTGGCAGCAACGAGCTGGTCGGGCACGCTCTTGGATTTTCGACCGGCAATTTCCTGGCCATCGCCGGAAGCGACGTGCTGCGAAGACTTCATCAGCAACAGAGATCAAACCTCGCTGTCAGGCTGGCGCTGTTGATCACCGGCTGTTTCCTTCCGCTTCTCGGCTCGCATTAGCGCAATTTACTTAATGAAATTTATTATGCGCGGTTTCGGCAATCCGTCGATACCGGCATGGAGAGATGATCATCCGCGCTGAGTTATTTAATGAATCAGCAGGAAATCTCTCAGCTTTCGCCTTCCGTTTCGATATTCAATAGCCGACCGCAATGCTTGCAGTGTGTCGAATCAGGATCATGACGCGTAAGCCCACAATCGGGGCACTTGAAATATACCTTTGGCGGCCTGATTATATCCCTGGCGAGCTTTACGAACAGCGTAATTCCAAAAACCATAATTATGACTGCGAGAAGCCTGCCGTTTGTCCCCTGCAAAGTGATATCTCCAAATCCCGTTGTCGTCAGTGTAGTAAGCGTAAAATACAAAGCGTCGAGATAGTTGTTGATTGAATCGTTGACCCCGCTCTGGCTTACGAAAACAATATCGGTCATGATAAAAACGAATACGAATAGATTTAGAAAGGAAAAGATGACATCCTCGTTAACCCGAACCCAGCTCTTCTCATGGTTTATTCCTTCGAGAAGCCTGTAAAAGCGAAGTACTCGAAGCGCGCGTACGACTCGCAGAAATGTGAAATTGCCGAAAAATATCGGCGCAAAACAGGAAACTACCACAACAAGGTCGACTAGGTTTATCGGCTTAAAAGCAAACCACAGTCGATTCTGCGCTATCCAGAAGCGTATGAGGTACTCGACAAGGAACACAATACCAAATACAAGCTCGACCGACCTTATAATGGCATCGCCATGAAATATCGGATCCAGGATAAAAACGAAAATAGCGATTACATTGAAAACAAGAAGGGCCCGATTAAACATCAGGCTTTCCCGGCTCTGACCATAAAATAGTTCTGTCAGACGTTCCTTAAGGTTTTCTTTCATATTTTTTGCTTTCAAAAGTTGTCGATAGGAATTCAGATATATTTAACATGCCAGAACCAAGCGGTATATAGAAATAATCTGATACTTCTTATCACGGGATATAGCATTGTTTATTTCGCTTCATGGAAAGTAAATTTACACATCTCAAGAAAGAATGCAAAATCCTGCAATTATCTTTTTGCATGATCTCTAGCTTAATACCGACAGCAATAACTAATGCATTTACAATGTTTTACAAGGCGGGCAGCTTATTGAATTCGAATAACCTAAGTGATAGAGTCTCACATTGAACAACAAAAGTTGATCTATGCGTCGCGCAACATCTTTATTTATATGTACATTTAGGCATGGGAGAACGAGAATGGCAGATGTGAAGAAATCAAAAGTATTTTATATGATTCTTTTATCGGCAGTGATCGCGTTTGCAGCACTCGGTGCAGAAAATGCCGATGCGGCAAAGGTGCGGAAGTTCATCGGCAAATCAAAGTTCGGGAATCCATCCTTGTTCAAGAAGGGTGATACATACGTCGGTGCCGGATACGTAAGCGGCTGGGGTGGCGGTTTCGACCTTACCGGCCAGAAATTCCTGTATGACGACATATCGGTGCAGGCTCATTTCGCCATGCTTTCATATGACTATGGATATGGCACCACTGGCGTCAACTACATCTCCGCGGCAGGCGTATACCATTACAAGTTGGAAGATATTCACGGGTTGTATGGAGGAATTGGCCTGGCAATGGGTGAAGCCAGATGGGATGATAACAGAACCGGCACACTCTCTTCTCATTCGTACAACCTTGGGGGGCCGTACTGGACGTTCGGCTACGAGATGCTTTGGTCCAGAAACACGATGTTTAATGTCGGGTGGGGCGTTACCGGAATCAACATCGGAGCCAACTTCAAATTCTAGTTATATAAGACACTCGTGAGAGGGGGAAATCCCCTCTCATTTTCATATAAATTTTAGGACTTGTGCATAGAAGTACTTCATATATTTTCTGTCTGATACTTGAAACTATAAAAATCAGCTAAATCCCCACTCTCTTTTCAAATTCGCCACGAGTAGATCAGTCTCGACGACTTCAACTCCTATTCCTCTCATTTCCCCTAGCCCCTTCTCATACACGCCGGAAACAGCGTCCGAAACCATTACTATCCTGAAATCGCGTTCACTCGCTTCGTAAATGGATGTTCGCGGACAGTTCGGAAAGTTGCATCCGGTAAATATTAGAGTCGACACTCCCAGGTCGGAGAGATGTTCTTCAAGCGGTGTTTTAAAAAAAGCCCCCCACCTCGGTTTGTAGATAACGACTTCGCTTTTTGAGATTTTTTGAATCCCGCCTGACATCAGAAGACCAGCATCAAGTGGAGTGGTTTCTGCAAAAAGGTCCTGCGCCAATTCGCAGCCGGAACTACCTTCCAAAAGTAATCTCTCCCCCTTTTCTATTATGCCTCTACGGCAAATATCGGCGTTGCTCCCATCCTTTTTATAAATCCTAACGATATGGACTATCGCTTTTGATCCGAGCCTGAAGAGATCCAGCAGTCGCCTTATTTTGGGTAAAATCGCCGAGGTGCCCGGAATCTCAAACGGCATTCCATCGAGCGTGTCTTGTTGCGCATCTATTGTAATGAGTGCCACCGAGCCAAAATCCGGTTTTATATATTCTGCCATCGTCCTTTTTTGGGCAAAAAAAAACCCTGGGCAGAGCCATTACGCTCCACCACAGGGTCAATATTTAAATGCCGGCAACGACCTACTCTCCCACACAGTTACCCGTGCAGTACCATTGGCGCTGAAGAGCTTAACTTCCGAGTTCGGAATGGGATCGGGTGGAACCTCTTCGCTACAGCCACCGGCAAAACATTTTCTATATCAAAACAAGAACAAAAAAAACAAGAGCTGTCTCAGGTTAGCAAAGAAATTAATGCGTCTAAGCGTAACCAGAGCGCTCCTGTACTTATATCTTATCATAAACATTGGGGCTGATGAAAATAACTGAAAAATTAAAGGTCAAGCCGAACGACCAATTAGTACCGGTTAGCTTCACACATTGCTGCGCTTCCACACCCGGCCTATCAACCTCGTAGTCTTCGAGGGGTCTTCAGGGATATCTTATCTTGGAGTCGGCTTCCCGCTTAGATGCTTTCAGCGGTTATCCGTTCCGAACGTAGCTACCCGGCGATGCCGCTGGCGCGACAACCGGAACACTAGAGGTTCGTCCATTCCGGTCCTCTCGTACTAGGAACAGATCTCCTCAAATATCCAATGCCCACGGAGGATAGGGACCAAACTGTCTCACGACGTTTTAAACCCAACTCACGTACCGCTTTAATGGGCGAACAGACCAACCCTTGGGACCTGCTACAGCCCCAGGATGCGATGAGTCGACATCGAGGTGCCAAACCGCGCCGTCGATATGGACTCTTGGGCGCGATCAGCCTGTTATCCCCGGCGTACCTTTTATCCGATGAGCGATGGCCCTTCCATACAGAACCACCGGATCACTAAGACCTGGTTTCCCACCTGCTCGACTTGTAAGTCTCGCAGTCAAGCTCTCTTTTGCCTTTACACTCAACGACTGGTTTCCAATCAGTCTGAGAGAACCTTCGCGCGCCTCCGTTACAGTTTAGGAGGCGACCGCCCCAGTCAAACTACCCGCCTGACAATGTCCCTGATCCAGATTCATGGACCTAGGTTAGAAACCAAGCGTACGAAGGGTGGTATTTCAAGGATGGCTCCACGAACTCTAGCGAGCCCGCTTCAAAGCCTCCCACCTATCCTACACATCATAAACCCGAATCCAATGTCAGGTTATAGTAAAGGTGCACGGGGTCTTTCCGTCCTTCCGCGGGTATCCGGCGTTTTCACCGGAAGATCAATTTCACTGAGTCCCAGATCGAGACAGTAGGGCCAGCGTTACGCCATTCGTGCAGGTCGGAACTTACCCGACAAGGAATTTCGCTACCTTAGGACCGTTATAGTTACGGCCGCCGTTTACCGGGGCTTCAATTTGTTGCTTTGGCCGAAGCCTGACAACGCCTTTTAACCTTCCGGCACCGGGCAGGCGTCAGTCCCTATACATCGTCTTACGACTTAGCAGAGACCTGTGTTTTTAGTAAACAGTCGCAGCCCCCTTTTCACTGCAACCCCCAACAGCTCCACGGGCAAGCCGCTTCACCATCAAGGGCACTCCTTATCCCGAAGTTACGGAGCAAATTTGCTGAGTTCCTTAATCTGGGTTCTCTCAAGCGCCTTAGGATACTCTCCTCGCCCACCTGTGTTGGTTTCGGGTACGGTTATCTGCAACTCTCCTTAGAGGTTTTTCCTGGCGGTATAGGATCAGCCAGTTACGCGTCATCCGTAGAATTCGCGCCACTCAACCCTCAGACATGGAATCTAACCCAGCGACCCGGATTTGCCAAAGTCGCGTCCTACGGCCAAGAACCAGGACAACCAGCGCCTGGATGGCTTACCTTTCCGCGTCACCCCATCGTACAAACGAATTACAGACAGTGCTGGAATATTAACCAGCTTCCCATCGACTACGCCTTTCGGCCTCGCCTTAGGGGCCGACTAACCCTGGGAGGATTACCCTTCCCCAGGAAACCTTGGGCTTACGGCGAGCGGGTTTCTCACCCGCTTTATCGTTACTCATGCCGCCATACTCACTTCCATGCAGTCCAGCCGTGCTTACGCTCGACCTTCATCCCGCATAGAACGCTCCTCTACCACTCATCAAATAAATGATGAATCCATAGCTTCGGTGACAGGTTTTAGCCCCGTTAAATTTTCGACGCAAATCCACTCGACCAGTGAGCTATTACGCTTTCTTTAAAGGAATGGCTGCTTCTAAGCCAACCTCCTGGCTGTTTATGCAAATTCACAACCTTTGCCACTTAACCTGTACTTTGGGACCTTAGCTGATGATCTGGGCTGTTTCCCTCTCGACTACGGAACTTATCTCCCGCAGTCTGACTCCCGTAGTTCCACGTGTAGTATTCGTAAATTGGTAGGGTTTGGTACCCGGTCAAGGGCCCTAGCCCATCCAGTGTCCTACCCCCACACGCTACCGTACGAGGCTATACCTAAATATATTTCGAGGAGAACCAGCTATCGCCGGGTTTGGTTGGCCTTTCACCCCTATCCACACATCATCGAATGACTTTTCAACGTCAACTCGTTCGGGCCTCCACGAAGTGTTACCTTCGCTTCACCCTGCACATGGATAGATCACCCGGCTTCGGGTTTACTCCACGCGACTATGTTCG
>JAOUMJ010000024.1 GCA_029881495.1 Nitrospinota bacterium
ATTGTTCGACATCATCAATAAAGCGACACCGGACACGAAAGGTGCCGCCATGGATGTACCCTCAAGGAATCCGTATTCATCTCCCGCGTAGGTTGTGGAGTGACAGCTCACCTGCACATCGTCGATGAGCACCCCTCTATCCTGGCCTGTCGCATCGGTTATCAGGTGGAATCGGATTGCAATGGTCGGTTTGTTCTCAAAGGCGCTAAGGTCGTGTACCATCACGACTGCTTCTGGCATAAGCCCTGTAAAGATCCCAGCCCCCTCAGCTTCCGTGAAGGGGCGCCAATTCAGGCCGCCGTCGCTTGAAATTTCCGTCTGCATGAAATCCTTATTCGGTTCAAGGCTCCCGGCAAATATATAGGAAAGCTGACATCCAATCTCCCCCTCAAGACTGAATGTTTTGGATCTAACCCATGAATCGGTACTGTTCTCGTACAATCCGGTTTCTTCCGAATAAGGCTCTGGATTCGGACTGTCGGTAAGCGCGCTCGGAGGGCTGTAATACAGGTAGCTGGTGAGACCCCACAGATCTTTCACTCCGCCGTGGGTCCAATCTGCCAGCGTGGAAAAATCATCGGCAAAGACCGTCTTTCTCGCGGGGAAGGTAGAATAAATGTATTGTCCGGGAGCGGCAATATCTACCGACTTCGCGCCGTAATTGGAAAAAACGGTCAAGTTGTCGTTGTAGTCGGAAGCGGCTACTGAAACTATATTATCGAGATCATAGCTTGCGGGATATATCGGGTAGATGTCATTGTTGTCCCCTATCCCGTCGAGGTCGCCGTTCCCGCACGCGACAACGATGAGTATGCCGGCACCCTGCGCCCTTTCGAGGGCGTCTAAAAACGCCTGGCTCATATCCGGCCCGCCGAGACTCAGGTTGATTATCTTAGCGCCGTGATCAATGGCGTAATTGACCGCCGCCACGAGGCTGGACGTCAAACCTGAACCGATCGTATCGAGCACCCTGATAGGCATTATCTTCACGTTCCAGCTTACTCCGGCTACACCTTTACCATTATTGGTTGTCGCTCCGAGCGTACCGGCTATATGTGTGCCATGCTCGTTGAAGTCCGATGGATCGTTGTCGGTATCTATGAAGTCCCACCCCCTCACGTCATCGATATATCCGTTCCTGTCGCTGTCCTCTCCATTCTCCGTTTCGCCCGGATTCTGCCAGATGTTTTCGATAAGTTCCGGATGGTTCCATGAGACGCCGGAATCGAGAATCGCAACGATTATTTCTCCGGAACCTGTTGAAATATCCCACGCCTCCGTCGCGTCTATGTCGGCGTCGGCGGTCCCCTTGCCGTCTATCATCGTATTGGTATGCGGGTCGTAGACCTGCGTAATCACCTGCCCTGCGTTATGCAATCCCCACTGGATCCCGAAATCGGTATCGCTTGGAGTTACGGCAAGCGATCTGTAAATATAATTCGGCTCTGCATACGCCACGCCCGGCAGTTTCTTGTACGATTCAACCGCCTCCTCAACGGACACACCCGGTTTCAGCATTATTCTGTTCAGGCCGAAATTATCTATCTTCTTCATCTCTCTCGCCCCTTCGGGGAGGGAGGAGGGTTTGTAATATCCTTTGAAAGATGGATCCATCTTCATCAGCACTTCCCCCTGGGCATATCTTGGGAGAGCGGGGCGCGGTTTTGTCCTGACTTTTGGATCAGGCTGTCCGGAAGCGTGCGCTTCCCCTTGATTGTCGGGCCGAAACAGGACTAATGACGCAATAATAACGACATATGCAATTTTTTTTAACTTCAAAATCCTGCTTCCTCTTGGCTGTACCCAGTTATTTATATTGAATTATTTTCCGGAATTCGAGCATATAGCATGTCTATTTATTGTACCTCAACGCCCCACAATTTCGTAATTCCGCAAAAATCCGGAATTTCTGGAGTTTCTACTCAATTTTCCATCTTTTCAACGAGTTTCCGGTATTGCAAACCGTAACACATCTCCAGGTATCGGCTGGTCTCTCCCCTCTCAAGATTTGTTACATATTTCCAGAATCCGTATATGCGTGAAAGTGTCATTATCCTTTCAGCGTAGAGATCCCACGTGTAATGCCTGTTGACCCTGTCGATCCCGCCGTCGGATATCCTTTTCCAATACTCCTTATCCCTCGCGCACTCCTCGAAAAAGGAGGCGAGCGTCTCAGCCGCATCTTCCGGGTGATTCGGATCGATATGGAACCCGGAAACATTATCCTCGATGATCTCCATCGGGCCGCCGTAGCAAGTGGCGAATGTCGGCAATCCCGAAGCCATCGCCTCAATGATCGTTAACCCAAATGCTTCGAAGAGCGCGGGCTGTACAAAAACCCCCTTGTTATCCGCGATATGTCTGTACAGCTCTCCCGCAACCGCCTTTTTCAGCTGTACCCCGCACCACCGCATCTCTCCGTCCAGATTGTGCCTGTTCATAAGGTCGTGCATTCTCCCTATCTGATCCTTTTCGTCGGCATCGCTCGACCTGTCGGGATTGACATATCCAGAAATGATAAGAAGGTTTGCGTGCTTCCTCAGCCGAGGGGAGTTTGCGTACATCTCTACCAGCCCGGTCATATTCTTTATCCGATCCATTCTCGCCATAGAAAATATTATCGGCTTCTCTTTTTGCTGAAACACCCCTCTTATCTCCTCTGTCGGCTTATCGCCGAAAACCAGCTCTTCAAGCTCCCCTGACATGGCGGAAAGCCTTCTCCCGGTTTCGTAAAATGGAAAATATATTTCGGCGTCGGCCCCGGGGGAGACAATATTGAATTTCGGGTCGTACCCGTTAATGCCGTTTACCACCCTGTAAAGCCCCGGCATGGTGAACGACTGATAGCTTTCATACTGCCCTACGTTTTCCGCGTTGCCGGCTATCTCCTGAAATGTGCTGGTGATAATGAAGTCGGCGGAATTCATCGCTATAAGGTCGGCTGTAAACTGGCACGAGAAATGAAATCTTTCGTCATTGTCCTTCCAGTAAAGATCCGAATAGAGGTATTTCGTCTTTTCAAGGGCGTGGGCTATGTTGCACTGCGTCACCTGGAACCGCTTTGACAGCAAATAGCCGACAAGGTTCCCGTCGCTGTAATTTCCTATTATGAGATCGGGCTTTGCAAGGAACTCGGCTACCAATCCTTTCTCCGCCTCTTCTGCAAATCGTTCGAGGTAGGGCCATATCTCGAACCTTGATATCCAGTGGCGTATCACCTCACCGTTCCGGTTCCTGAAAGGAATCCTGATTATTCTGGCGTTTTTCGTTCCGACAATCGACTCCGTCGGCTGATCGCAGGTCGTACCGTTCGATTCCGGGATAAGCCTTGTCACAACGACTATTTCGGGATCAACCTCAAACCCCTGTTCATCAAGCCTCTTTATCATCTCCTTCTCCAGCGCGCGCACCTGGTCGAGGATATACACGACCTGTCCCCCTGTGTCCGGCAGACCGAGAACGTTCCCCTGAGAAAAATAGCCGTGAGGGGAGAGTATGGCGATGCGGAAGATCATCGGAATTCTTCCGAGAAATTCGCCAAGCGTCTTGGGATCCGGCGCTTCGAGAATATCAGTAAGGAGCGACATGGTATCCCGCATGCGCGTAACAGTCTTACCCCATCCCGGTTCGAATCCATAACCCTTCATCGCCTGTTCAACATCGTCCCATTTCATATCAGGAGGCTGGCCTTTAAGGTAGTTTTCTGCCGCGCGGATCGCCTGACGCATTTTCACTACGTCGGTGATCTTCTCGTTGATCATCAACTGCATCCCCTTGTACTGATGCACCCGCAGGAAATCTACAAGCTCCATGCCCCCTTTCTCGATCTTCTGGAAAAGCTGGCTGGACAGGACCCTGTTCATGAACTCCACGCCGCGCCCGATTGATTTCTGTTCATGCATGCGCGGGAGATCCCTGTTGAACGGACCGAAATCAATTTCAGTTACCCAGTCGCTCGCGCTCCCGTGGCCGTTGACGAGCGATTCCTTGAACATGAAATAGTCCGACACGGAAACCTCCTCAACATGGACGGATTCCTCGTGTATGCGGAGATATTGCCACTTTGCCACTCTCGACCTGAGAGCGAAATATATCCATGGGGAACTAAGCGCTGCCTCCTGAATCTGAGAAATGATAATCGGCATCCTGGTGCCGGCAAGAGCGCTGTTCTCTTCTTCCGCAATAAATGATTTAAAGAGATCCGAGATCTCCGATTTAAGGAGAAATTTTTTCCCAAGTGACATATAGCCCTTCAGAAGCGCGTAAATGCTCTTCCTGTGCCTTTCCAGCATTTCATTCAATTCATTTTCAATTTCAGCCACTCTTGATATCCTCCATTGATGGGCCAGGCTTCTCCCCGAAGAAATTATAATAATCTATCGCTTCGATTATCCCTTCGGCATTTTCACCTCTGGCAAAATATATATTCGGCTCGCCCCGGAGCTTTTCCAGTTCCGGACTGTGATTCCCCACAACAACGCCGAGCGTATTGCCCGACAGCATATCCTCATCGTTGCCGGAATCACCCGCGACCAGAATACTCTCAACTGAGAGACCCCATTTTACCGCAAGGTAACGGATGGCAAGCCCCTTGGATGCGCGAAGCGGAAGCACGTCAAGATACATGCCATGGGAAAATACCAGTTTCGCGTGAGCGTTGTTCTTTCTCAGCATCATGTATAGATCGGAGATAGGGGGAGCCTTTGCCGGATCCATGAAATAGCTTATCTTGTAGTGCCCCTGCCCCTTCGGCCCTTGCGGTTTTATACCCGGCAGATTTTTCATCTTCTCCCTTATCACTTCAGGGTTCCACCTGTAGGCGATATTGCGCTCGTAACCGGAATCCTTCACAAGCCTCCGCCCATAGTAGATCTCACTGCCTACCGAAGTTATCAGCAGGTTGGGGACCGGAATGTTCCACTCCTTAAGGACGCTCATTGTCAGCTTGAGGCTTCGTCCTGTAGCAACTCCGAAAATAACCTTGCGTTCCTCCTCATTCAGCATTTTCAAAAGGCGATCCAGCGATGGTTTGTCCCCTACAAGTGTGTTGTCTATATCGCAGACAAGTATCCTGTCTGCGGTGATAAGCCGCCTGCTGTTTGTCGTTTCGATCCTCACCTTTCTCTCGTTGGCGTTTATGGCCCTCTGAACATGGCGGAGGTATTTCTCCACATGCCCATCCCAGGAGTAATGTTTTTTCACGTTTACCAGGCCGGCCTTTACCCATCTCCCTCTTCTCTTTTTATCGGAGAGCGAAGCCATCATCGCCTTCCCTATATCGGAGGTATCGAACGGATCAATCAGCATTCCGTTTTTACATGTTGCGACTATTTCCTTTGCGCCGCCGTTCTTTGTGGCGATAACCGGCAAACCGGAGGAGGCCGCTTCCAGAAGCGTCAACCCGAACGGCTCCGTGATGGCCGGATTGATAAAGATACCGTTCGTTCTGGCGGCAAGCCTGTATATTTTCTGCACATCATCAGGCTCATGGTTTTTGGGAATGCCTACGCACCCCCAGAGGTCGTAGTAATCGATCAGGAGAAGGAGGTCGTTGAATATTACCCTCTGCGATTTTTCCATCAGCCTTATATCCTCACGCGTCCCAAGTACCAGCAAAAGGTTCGCCCTATCCCTCAAACCTTTAGTCTCTCCAAACGCTGTCACAAGGCCGAGAATATTTTTCTTTGCGTCCGGGCGGGACAAGGCAAGGATCATCGGCTTCTTCGGGTCGCTGAAAAACTTGAATATGTTTCGCTCAAGGGTTTTATCGTTATCCTTTACCTGCGATACCGTTTTATATTTTGATACGTCAACCCCCGGAGGGATAACGAGCATCCTCTTGCGTGCATAATTGGCGTAGACCCTGTATTGCTCCTCCACCTCCTGTCTGGTGCTGGTGACAACGAACGAAGCGTTTTCGATCGAGATCTCCTCCGCTTCTATCCTTCTTTTGATATTAAAATTCTTTTCAATAGACTCAGCTTTCATCCCCTGCTCAAGCAGTCTCTGCTCCTTCACCTTCCCAAGCGAGTGACCGGTAAACGCCATCGGTACACCGAGAAGTCCCGACACGTAAGAACAGACGTATCCCGCATCCGCGTAATGCCCATGAATGAAATCTGGCATACGTCGGTTATTGCGGAGATATTCGATGATACTGTCGGCAAAATTGCTCATGTATGGCCAGAGAACCTCTTTCCGGAGATACCTGTTCGGCCCGCATGGAAGCCGTACGATATTAAATCCCGGAGATATCTTTTCATAACCGACGGCGTAATCCGGGCTCACCCTGCTATCTATTATCTTCCTGGTCACAAGATCGACGGTATCTACGTCAGGATGTCTCGCAAGTGCCTGAGCCAGCTCCACCACATATTTTATCTGTCCCCCTGTGTCCGAATCCCTCCCCAGTTCCATATGCGAACCATGCACCAGGCCGTGCATGCTCACAAGAACGATATAATACTTTTCCTTACGCATCCTGTTTACCCCAATCGGCTAGAAACCTGTCATAAAGCGAACGGTCCTTGCTCGTAGCCCCCCTTATTCCGCATATCTCGGACGCGAAGGCTATCGCTCTCTCCATGGATCTCTCAATAGTCCATCTGTTCGAAATCCCCAGAATGATGACAGAGCTGAACGCGTCACCAGCACCGACGGTGTCTTCAACCTTTTCAACCTTATTTGCTTTGTGGAAAACAAGACCGCTACTGGAAGACGATACCGCCCCCTCTTCCCCCATGGTTACTATCAGGTTTTCAATCCCTGATTTTTCCCTGAATTTTTCAGCAACCTCCAGCAAGGTTCCCCTCGACGTCAAACTAGATCCCGAAAGCGTTTCAAGCTCCTCGTTGTTCAGCTTCACCCATGTGGCGCCGACTATTGTCTTGCACACCTCTTCCGTATCAAACCACGGCTCGCGAAGATTCACATCTATGAACCTTGGGATCTCACGCGATGAATAAAGCATTTGAAGCGAAGATCTTGAAACGGGCGAACGGGTAATGAGGCTTCCATGGTATAGAAGTGAGAATTTCCGCTTGCCAAACCTCTCCTCCAGAAAACCGGGATCGATAAAATCGTAAGCCTGTTCGGGAAGTATATCGAAGGTATGACCGTCGCCTGACATCTCCACCTTTACCTCGCCGGTTGGGTATTCCGAATCCCTGAACAGGCCGGTAACCTCAAGACCCCAACTCTCCATCTGGGTAATTATCTGATCACCCTCCCTGTCGCGCCCGACAGAACTTACAAAAAGAGGATCCAAGCCGAATCCCTTGAGGTTCCATGCCACGTTGAACGGCGCGCCGCCAAGAACGCTCTTTCCATCGGAAAACTTGTCAAAAAGAACTTCACCGAAAATAAGGGGACGTCTGGAGTCTGAAAAAAACAACGGTTTGACCTCCACATTTACATTTCTCCCTATAAACTAACAATTTATCCACCCTTTGCCAACCAAGCAGGAATCAAACTCCCGATTTGCGCTTAAAAAGGAAAATCTTTTACCTTATGAAGAATTCTTATATCCGTGTAAAATGTTGCGTGGAGTCAATTCAAGCAGGAGCAGGCATTAAGCTAAATAACATTAAACCTTGCCGAGCAGATATTTATAAAACGCAAAATTCCATTTTCAGAGGCAGGCGGATGAAAGAAACTAATCAGCGAGGGACCAGTTGCACAACACGGTAGCCATATTAGCCTCAATCAGCACGGCAGCAATTGTTTGCCAGTGGATCGCGTGGCGCGTGAGACTCCCGGCAATACTCTTTCTCCTTTTAACAGGGATCATTGCCGGACCGATAGCCGGGCTTTTTGATCCCCAGGAAGTTTTTGGACATATCCTCCTCCCTTTCGTATCTCTTTCCGTGGCAGTAATCCTGTTTGAAGGGAGCCTGTCACTGAAGTTCGAGGAGATAGCAGGCCTTCAAAAAGTCGTCAGAAACCTCGTTACCACCGGAGTTCTCACGACCTGGTTCATTACTGCCATCGGGGTCTATTACATCCTCGACTTTTCCGTGGAGATAGCCCTGCTGTTCGGAGCCATTACGGTTGTCACCGGCCCGACGGTAATTACGCCGATGCTTAGAACCATTCGTCCCAAGGAGAACCTTGCGAATATCCTCAGATGGGAAGGGATCGTGATAGATCCGATAGGCGCTCTTCTTGTGGTTCTTGTATACGAATTCATCATTTCAAGCACCGGCGCACAGGCTGTCACTCATACCATCCTCACTTTCGGGAAGATCATTATCATCGGCCTTGTGCTCGGTCTCGCCGCCGGGCAAGGGCTTGGCATGGCGATTAGGGATCACTGGCTGCCTGAGTTCCTTCATAACGTAGGTGTGCTTTCTATAGTGTTCGCGATGTACGCGCTTTCTGACGTACTTCAGCCCGAATCCGGCCTTATGACGGTGACAATAATGGGGATACGCCTTGCCAACATGAAGAAGGTCCCTCTGGAAGGGATCGCTGATTTCAAGGAAAGCCTCAGCGTTTTCCTGATATCGATGCTGTTCATAATCCTCGCTGCCGATCTTGAGTTCGAAAAACTCCGCCTCCTGGGACCTGGCGCTTTTCTTGTGTTCCTCCTTATCCAGTTCATTGCGCGGCCCGTAAAAATAGCCGTTGCGACTTTCGGTTCCGGACTGACCTGGCGGGAAAAGGCTCTGCTGGGATGGATAGCCCCGCGCGGAATCGTGGCGGCTGCCGTTTCGGCGCTTTTCGCGATACGTCTTCAGGAAGCCGGTTACGCCGAGGCTGAATCGATAGTCCCCCTTACATTCGCGGTCATAATCGGTACCGTTGCCCTGCAAAGCTCCACTGCCGGATATCTCGCAAAACTTCTTGGTGTAGCCGAGCCGATACCGAAAGGGTATCTGATAATAGGGGCCAATCCTGTAGCGCGAATGGTGGCAAAAATAATTACAAAGAACGATTACCGGGCGCTCCTTGCAGATACAAACTGGGAGAATATCAAGGAAGCGCGCATGGAGGGATTTCAGACATATTTCGGAAACCCGATATCAGATCACGCCGAACGTTATCTGAACCTTGTTGGAATAGGAAAGATGCTTGCACTCTCGCCAAATCCGGACCTGAACATAATCGCCTCAATACATTTCAGGCATGAGTTCGGGCGTAAAAAAGTTTTCAGCCTCCTGGTCACCCCTGAAAAGGATTCGACGGATAAGCATTTGGTCTCTTCAGATCTGAGAGGATACGTTATTTTCGGTAGCAACGTTACATATGCCAAACTGGCGAGCCTTATAGCGAAGGACGCCGAAGTAAAAAGCACCAAACTGACTGAATCTTTCACATACGGTGATTACATCGAACAGTATGGCGCAAGGGCTATAACGCTTTTCGCGCTCACCCCCAAAGGAAAACTCGAGATATTTGTCGAGGGATACAAAATGAAACCTGCTGATGGGTGGACAATAATAAGCCTTATCGAACCGGAGCCGGAGTCAGCCCAGAATATCTCGAAGCCCCAAAAAAATACATCTCCGAAACCGCTCCCAGGTTGACCATCTTCCCCCGGACCAGCATCAGATGATTTTTAACAAATCTCATTTTGCGTAATATCCGCAATTTCGGATTAAAATGGCACAATGAAAAATAACGGCAATATGAAAAGAAAAGCTGAACTTGTTTCTCCGGCGGGGAGCCTGGAAAAACTGGAGCTGGCCTACCGCATGGGGGCCGATGCCTGCTATATCGGAAGCACCGCCTTCTCCATGCGCACCCGGCAAAACCATGTCGGCAAACGCCACATAGCGGAAGCAAAGGAGATAGCAAGATCGTACGGAAAAAAACTGTATGTCTGCATAAACACCTTCCCGCACAACGGAATGCTCAAGGGACTCGGAAAACATATCGAGTTCCTAAACGATCTCCAGCCAGACGCGATAGTCTTTGCCGACCCCTCCGTCCTTGAGATCATAAGGGATATCGGATGCGAGATCCCGCTACACCTTTCGGTGCAGACCTCCACCGCCAACTATCTTTCCGTAAAGTTCTGGCAAAGACTTGGCATCAAGCGGGTCATTCTCGCTCGCGAACTTTCATTGAAGGAGATCATTGAAATAAAGAACGAGGTTCCCGGCATGGAATTCGAAGCATTCGTGCACGGCTCGGTATGCATGGCCTATTCTGGGCGGTGTTTCCTGTCATCGGTTTTTTCCGGACGCGACGCGAACAACGGCATGTGCGCCCATAACTGCCGGGACAGTTTCGATGTCATCTCCGCCACGGTGAAAAATGCCGATTACGGCGAACAGGAGATGGTCATAGAGGAAGATATACATGGAAGCCACATCATTTCATCACGCGACATGTGCCTGCTTCCACACCTCGACAAACTGATGCAGGCCGGAATAGACGCCTTCAAGATCGAGGGGAGAAACAAATCCGAATATTATGTCGCAGTCGCAACGCGCACCTACCGCCGGGCGATAGACAACGCTTCTGAAGGGAAACCATACGAACCTGAACTTATGGAGGAGATATCCAAGACTTCGAACCGCGGATTTTTCTCCGGTTTCTATTTCCCTGAGCTGGAGGAACCGGGAGAGGTGGGGAATTCGCCAGAGATAAGGAGCGACTCCATCGGATATTTCGCCGCGGCTATCAGGAGTGTAAGCGAAAACAGCATCGCGGTCGACGTAAAAGGGAAGATAGTAATAGGGGACGAGCTGAGGCTCCTTACAGAAAAGTACGGGGATGAGAAGATTGTCTGCGTAAATGAAATTACGAACCACAGAGGGGAACCTGCAAAAGAGGTCTCCAGCGGTGTAACAGCAACGCTTCTGCTCGATATCCTTCCTGAAAAGTCATGGGAGGGGCTTCTTCTTCAGAAAACCGGTGTACCTGTCCGAAAATAAAAAAACCCTGTTCACCTTTTAAGATTCTTCCGATATGGAAGCATGGGAAAATATGTAGCCTATAACATCGTCATCCACCCCGAAAACGGGGAGGGGAGCGAAATCATACCTGATGTAAAAGCTGAACTGCACCGGATCGGTATCGACAGGGATCAGGCAGGCGATAACGGGGTTCAAAACGTTTCCTGCTTCAACATGAACGGAAAACTGGTGCTCGCCCTCCAGTTTGGCAGAAGCGAGATAGTGACAATGTACGCCTATTCAGCGGTGCAACAGCTAAGCGAAATTCCCAGAACAGGGGATATAAATCTATTCAGAAGAGCCATAAAGAACAATCTTACAAGCTTTAAAAAATGATGATTCCGGACAATCGCGGCTACGAAAGCCTGTTGCGGTAATCCTCGTACCCGAATTTTCTTATGATCCTGAAACCTTCCTTCTCGGACCATATCCCGATAGACGGCAATTGCACTCCGTTGAACGTAGTGTTTTTAACCATCGTGTAGTGAAGCATATCCCCGAAAACAAGCTTGTCCCCGATCTTTAACGGCTCGGGAAATGAATAGTCCCCTATTACGTCCCCCGCCAGACAAGTCATCCCTCCGAGCCTGTAAAGATGCTCAAACACTTCCGGCTCGCCCGCGCCCGAGATCCTAGGCCTGTACGGCATTTCAAGAACGTCCGGCATATGCGCGGAAGCGGATGTATCGAGTATCGCTATCTTCATCCCGTTGTTCACGATATCAAGCACGGTAGCCACAAGGACCCCCGCGTTCAAGGCTATCGCTTCACCCGGCTCAAGAATGACCTCCACCCCCCAACGCTCGCGGAATCGCTTCACTATCCTGATAAGCCTTTCGATGTCATAGTCATCGCGCGTGATGTGATGGCCTCCGCCGAAATTCACCCAATTCATCTTTCCAATGAGATGACTGAACTTTTTTTCGACAGCATCCACAACTCGCTCCAGCGCATCGGAATTGTTCTCGCACAGTACATGAAAATGAAGCCCGCTAATCCCTTCCAGTTCCGACTCCTCGAAATTGGCAAGGGTTACTCCAAGCCTTGAATATGGGGAACATGGATTATATAAACCGGTTGTAACTTCTGAATGCTCGGGATTGATCCGAATTCCACACCTGATATCCTTCCCCTTTAACCTCTCCCTGAACTTTTTCCACTGCCCGAAAGAATTAAAGGTTATATGGGACGAATAGCCGGATATCTCTTCGAATTCGTCTTCCCTGTATGCAGGAGCGTACAGGTGCACCTTTTTTCCGAACTCCTCGAAACCAAGCCTCGCTTCGTTGAGCGAGCTGGCGGCGGTTCCAAGTAGCGCCCCCTTGAGCATCGGGAAGACCGAAAACATGGAAAACCCTTTCAGCGCAAGAATGATCGTAGCGCCGGACTCTTCCCTTACCCTGCGTATAGTTTCAAGATTGCCCCTCAGCTTCTCCTCTTCGCATACATAGCAGGGGGTTTCGCTGATGTCGTCAGGATTTATATTCAAATGAATTTCTCTGTCCATGGGAGCCCATACTTGTTAAGGTCGTTCATGAACGGCGTCGGGTCGAGCTGTTCCACGTTGTATACACCTTTCTCGAACCAAGTATTCTCCATCACCAGCTTTGCGCCTATCATCGCCGGAACGCCTGTCGTATACGCGATCGCCTGAGAGCCGACCTCGCGATAACAATCCTCGTGATCCTTTACGCAATAGACAAACAGAGTCTTCTCCTTATCGTCCTTCTTCCCCTTTATGAGACAGCCGATACAAACCTTCCCCTTGGTGCTGATACCGAGCGATGAAGGTTCCGGGAGAAGCGCTTTGAGAAATTTCAGCGGAACGATCTTGTTCCCCTCAAACTCCACCGGCTCGATTTTGGTCATCCCGATATTTTCAAGCACTCGGAGATATGTCAGATACTTTTCCGAGAATGTCATCCAGAAACGCAAAGTCTTTATCTCAGGAAGATTCCTGGTCAGCGATTCCAGCTCCTCATGATACATAAGGTACATTTCCTTCACGCCGACAGCCGGGAAATCAAAAGGCTTATGAACGGACAATGCCGGGATGCTTTTCCAGATGCCGTCCTCGTAGTATCGTCCGTCCGCTGTTACTTCCCGGATATTGATCTCGGGATTAAAATTAGTCGCGAAGTGCTGGCCGTGATCTCCGCCGTTCGCGTCGACAATATCCACCTCGTCAATTTCGTCGAAATAATTCTTTTTCGCGTGCGCGATATAGATGTTGGTTACGCCTGGATCGAAACCGCTTCCAAGAAGCGCCATTTTACCTTTTATCTTGAAGCGGTCGTGCATTTCCCACTGCCTTCTATAGCTGAAGTTCGGGTCCTCGGGGCTTTCATAATTGGCGGTGTCCACATAATTCACACCTGTTTCGATACATGCTTCCATTATGGAAAGGTCCTGGTATGGGAGAGCCATGTTTATAACCATCTCCGGCTGGAATTTGCGGATAAGCTGAGACACCAATCGAGGATTGTCGGCGTCCACCTGCGCGGCCTCCAGTGGAGGATAATTCGAAATAGACTGTGCTATAGTTTTTTTCAGCTTTTCCGCTTTTGAAATAGTCCTGTTTGCAAGGATGACCTTGCTGAATGTCTTAGGCAACATGCAGCACTTTTGTGCCGTAACCGAGCCTGCCGCGCCGGTACCGATGATTAAAACGGTTCCCATAATACCTCCGCCAATAATAATGTCGAAAAAGCCCTGTTCATTAAAGGGTATTCTATTCGGCTTGCCTTTTAGCTCCAAATCCTATTTTCAGAAATCATATTTTTTTATCTCCATATCCCCCCTCTTACAAAGCTATGCCCCCCATTCTGATCTCCATTTCAAACCGGACCATTTGGCCCAAAACGGATACTGCGGCAGGACAAAATCGAATATCATTTAGCAATGAGCGAAATGAAAACACCCGACCTGTCGGGAATACCGTCAAAACCGGGTTGTTATTTGATTAAAGACAGGGAGGGGAAGATCCTCTATATCGGGAAGGCGATAAACCTGCGGAGCAGGGTATTATCCTATTTCCGCGAATCAGCGAACCACGCTCCGCGTCTCGCCCTTATGGTCTCCCTGGCGGAGAAGGTAGATTTCACCGTCACCAAGAACGAGGTGGAGGCGCTTATTCTCGAAAACATCCTCATCAAGAAGGAGAAACCGCGCTTCAACATCCTCCTGCGGGACGACAAAACCTACCCCTACCTGAAGGTGACCACGAACGAGAAGTATCCACGGATTTTCATCGTAAGGAGAGTGGTAAAGGACGGCGCCGAATATTTTGGACCATACATATCGGCAAAGTCGGTAAGGGCTGTACTGCGCCTTATCCATAAGATATTCCCTGTCCGTCAGAGCAGAGACAGCCTTGACAATGCCGCGTTGCGCCGCCCCTGCCTCAATTACCAGATGAAAAGATGCCTCGCTCCCTGCGCCGGGAAGGTGACTCCCGAGGAGTATAAACAGATGATCGCTTCCGTTATCGCTCTTATTAAGGGGAGAGACAGGGATGTTGTAGAAACGCTTAAACGCGAAATGGTAGAGATGTCGAACAGGGAGGAGTTTGAGAAGGCGGCTCTTTTGCGTGACCAGCTTCAGGCCATAGAACGGTTACAGGAGAAACAGAAAATAGACGCCGCCTCGGAATCGATCGATGAAGATTATATCGCCACCGCCGTAGGAGAAGGGGGGGGAGTGGTCAGAATAATGATGGTGCGTGGGGGGAAGCTGAAAGGGGACCAGAATTTCACCTTCAGAAAGGTAGACGACGCCGCAGAATTGACAGGGGCGTTCATGGAACAGTTTTATAGCGCCTCCTTTTCCGTTCCCGGCTCGATATTCGTGAACGTGGAGCCTGCCGACTCCGAGGTGATAGCCAGATGGCTTTCCGGCATGAAGAAGGGGAAGGTAGAAATCGTTCAGCCACAGAGAGGGCGGAAAAAAGAACTGCTGAAAATGGCTGTAGAAAACGCAAAGCTCAAACTCGCCACCTTTTCCTCAAGCGAAGAATCGTTGAAGGAGACTCTTGGCGAAATACAGCGGCTGACCGGCATGGTGGGTTGGCCAGCCATAATGGAGTGCGTGGATATTTCAAACACCAGCGGGATCTCCGCCGTAGGCTCCCTTGTTACCTTCTTCAATGGAGAACCAGACAAGAAAGCCTACAAGCGATACAGTATCTCAACTCCCGGCCCCGATGACTACGCGATGATGGCTGAAGTAGTTGAACGCCGTTTCCGCAGGCTCAAGGATGAAGGGGGAAAGTTCCCTGATATCCTTGTGATCGACGGCGGACCGGGTCAATTGAACATCGCCTCCGAGACCGCAAAAAAATACAATCCCGACCAGATAGTCATAGGAATTGCGAAGGGAAAGGAGAGGGAAAACGAGGAGACCGACAAATTCTACCTCGCCGGGAGAAGCGAGCCTCTGCCGATCCCCCCTACAAGTCCAGCCCGTTTCATGCTTCAAAGATTGCGGGATGAATCGCACAGGTTCGCCGTGAACTACCACAGGAAAAAACGCTCGGCGGAGGCCTTCAAAAGCGGCGTTGACGAGGTAAAAGGTTTCGGCCCGAAGCGGAAAAAACTGCTGATAAAGGAATTCGGATCGCTGAAAGCCGCGCGGGGAGCAAGCGTAAACGAGATCGCGCGGGCGCTTTCGGTAAGCGAAAAACTCGCCGCGGAAATTCTGGAAAACCTCTGAGTGCCGGTTCTGTCCGCCTCTGCGCCAAACAACCTGTTTTTCCACCATCGATTGATTAATGTTAAAATGCCGCTGAGACTCCGGCATTTGGCATTGAAAATACCGGCAAGAACCATATTTGAGGAGATATGCAATGGCTGAAAAACTGAAAGTCTACTCCCCTTTTGACAGGCGCCTGATAAACGAGTACGACATCGACACCGCGGAGCGAATCGAACAGGCGTTAAAGACTGCGGACGCTCTTGCGAAAGATATCGATGGAAGAATTCCGATACCGAAACGGATAGAGATACTTGAAAAAACCGCCACTCTCGTTGAAGAACGTATTGAACGATTCGCCAGGGAGGCCGCGCAGGAGGGGGGTAAACCGCTCATAGATTCCCGCGTAGAGTTGAACCGCGCCGTGCAGGGGATAAGGGAGGCGGCCCGCTCCATCAATCAGCTTGTTGGCCGGGAAATTCCGATGAAGATGAATGCCGCGTCCCTTAACCGGATGGCTTTCACGGTTCGCGAACCGATCGGGGTTGTTGTGGCAATCAGCGCCTTTAACCACCCGTTTAATCTGATAGTCCACCAGGTGGTTCCGGCGATAGCAGTCGGTTGCCCGGTTATCGTCAAGCCAGCCTCCACCACCCCCGCCTCCTGTTTCAATCTCGCAAACACTCTTTACGAGGCGGGGCTCCCAAAAGAGTGGTGCCAGGTGATCCTCTGCGGACGGGAACTTGCGGAAAAACTTGTTACAGACCAGCGTGTGGCATTCCTTACTTTCATAGGTTCCGGCGATGTCGGCTGGTCTCTACGCTCCCGGCTTGCTCCCGGCACCCGTTGCGCGCTGGAGCATGGGGGGGTTGCGCCTGTAATTATCGAACATGACGCAGACATAAAAGAGGCAATACCTCTACTTGCGAAAGGGGGCTTTTACCACGCCGGGCAGGTCTGCGTCTCAGTGCAGAGAGTGTACGTGCATGAAAAGCTCGTTAATGAATTTGCCAACGGCCTTGTAGCGATTGCCAAAAAACTGGTTGTAGGTGATCCGACCGACGGCAAGACCGAAGTTGGCCCCCTCATCACCGAGGCTGAGGTAGCAAGGGTGGACGAGTGGGTGAAGGAGGCCGTAAAGGGGGGAGGCAAAATACTAGCTGGCGGGAAGAAGATAGGGAACACATGCTACGAACCTACCGTAATTCTGAATCCTCCCGACAACGTCCGCGTCTCGACGCACGAGGTATTTGGGCCGGTCATCATAATTTATCCATTCAGCGACAGGCTTGACGCGGTCAAGCGTGCGAACTCCATTCCCTATTCGTTCCAGGCCGCTGTTTTTACGAAAAATCTTGATATCGCTTTTGACTGTGTGAAAAGACTTGATGCCGCGACAGTGATGGTGAATGACCATACCGCTTTCCGCGTCGACTGGATGCCGTTTGGCGGCCGCAAGGCGTCTGGTCTTGGCGTTGGGGGGATACTTCCATCTATGGAAGAGATGACGGAAGAAAAGTTGATAGTGTTCCGTTCAGTATCTCTTTAAAGGGTAAACGTTAACGTGAAAAGGAGCTTCGCGGCGGCTCTTTAAAGCTACCTGCCGAGGCTCCTTACATATGCGCCGACATCGATAATCTCGCCGTCGTTGAGAGTGCCGTCCCATGGGGGCATGAAGTCCCCTTTGCCGTCATGGATTACCTGGATCAGCTGTTCATCGGAAATCTTTTTCATGCTCTTGTCGGTGAAATCAACCATCTTTATGCCGATCAGTTCTGCAAGAATCCCTTTACCGGTGCCGTGCTGATCATGGCAGGAAACACAAGCGCTCTTGAATATCTCCCTCCCCTTTCTTTCATCACCTCTCAACTGGAGGTTGGATCTTTTAAATCTCTTTATGAAAGCGGCAAGATGGCGCAGGTTTGATTCGGGTATAGCGTCTTTCCATAAAGGCATGGCCGAACCATCTTTCCTTCCGTAGAATCCGATAACCTTCACGAGCTCTTCGATGCTTTTTACCTGATATTTGTTTTCGGTCAGGTTCACAGGAGATATTTTCCGTTTAATCGCCAGAGGGCCGTTCCCCTTGCCATCAGTACCGTGGCAAACAAGACAATAGGAGCGGTAAAGATGCATACCGATGTTCGCGTCGGTTTTGCTGTCCCCTTCGGCGAAGGAAGCCGCTACCGAACCAAACAGGAATACAGCCAAAAACACCATGCTTCTCATAATCAACTCCTTTACCTGTTCCAGCCTACTGCTGTAATTTCCTTAAATAAGCGGTTACATGCCATGCCTCTTCGTCGGAAAGCTCGTTTCTGTATCTCGGCATGATGGATTCGCTTGCGAGTATTTTTACGAAGAGTTCGCCATCTGTCAATGATGCTGTCCCTTCTTCCGTCAGATCAAACGGCATTGTTTCCATTTTCTGAGCAACGGGGGTATCTGCCTTGCCGGTAGGGCCGTGACAAGTTTCGCAATATATCGCATACAGAGGCTTCCCCTTTTCAGCCGCTTTCGCGTCAAGCGCGAATGGAGCTTCAATGGTAACCCCGTCAACGCCGAGGTAGCTTATCCGTCTCCCCTTGGCAGGTATTGACCTGACAGGTGCAAACTTTTTTGGGCCTTCCTGAGGTTTTATCGATACCTGATCCCACAGGTTTCTATCATAGTTTTCACATCCGGCAATAAAAACGAGCGCGAAGATAAGAGCAAGGTTTCTCAAAAGTCCCCCTTCCCTTTTATTATCTTTACAGCCCCGGTGGATTTCATGATCCCCTCTATCTTTGACGCCTCCGCGTCATCTTTGCACCTTACGAGAACGCCTATCTTCCCGTCGGATATCTCGGGGTCATACGCCTTCTCGGTCCAGTCCGGCATACCGCCGTACCAGAGCATGCCGATTACGCTGCCGAGTACTATTCCAAGCAGTGTGGTTTCATAACAGATGACGCCGACAACGGGGAAAGAGACCGGGTCCTTCCCGCCGACGTTAAGGTTCATTAGCCACTGTGTGAATCCGGCAAGGAAAAGCCCGGCGCCAAGACCGCCGAATCCCATAATCCCTGCCCACTTCCAGAGGGGTCTCTCCTCTTCATGGAAAAGGGCGCCGTTCGGATAAACAGTATTCGTAAGCAGAGAGATATCCTCGTGCTTTATGGCTGCTTCATCAAGAGGTTTCATCACCTTCGCAGTTATTTCGATATCTTCAAATAGAGCTAAAACTGTAGGATTCATCAATGTTCCCCCGGATCGCCGTAGGCGCGTATGTTTGTATTACCAATCGCAATATCACCGGTAATGATCTTGCCTTCCTTGACATCCGCAATCGTAACTATCGGCATCAGTTTAATAAATATCGCGTATAGCATCAGGAAGTAGGCGGCCGCGCCAACCGCAATTGAAGTCTCGATAAATGACGGCCAGTAGTCTGTCCATGTGTAAGGATTGTCGCGGTGAGTCAATACAGGCACGACTATCAGGTATCGCTCAAGGTACATAGCCGTGTTTACCCAAATCGTTATGAATAGGAGCATGCCGGGACTTTTCCGCACCCAGTCCCATGAGAGAAGGCCGATAGTAGCTACCGAACAGCCAAGCATTACGATCAGCTGCAGGGAGAATCGTTCCGTCTGCCACTCCCATACGTTCATCTCCACCGGATTGTTCCCGTACCATGTGACAAGATAGTCGGTGAAGTAGAAGTATGTCCAGATTATGGACATCAACAAAAGCATCTTTGAAAGGTTGGTCAAGTGGACCAGCTTTATAACATCGTCCAGCTTGAATACCCACCTGAGAAGTATCATCAGCGTAATAACGCCGGCAACACCCGAATAGATGGCGCCAACAACAAAGTATGGCCCGAATATCGTCGTATGCCAGACAGGCGTGATACTCATTGCGAAGTCCCACGATACGATCGTGTGAACCGAAGGGGCTATCATAAGAACGAATATGGCCAGGTATATCGAAGCTTTCTCGTATATCATCCACTGCCTGTGGGTTCCTCTCCAGCCAAGGGCGAGGATCTTGAGATACAGGCTTCTCCAGTTACCTTTCGGGCAGAGATCGCGCGCGACCGCAATGTCGGGCAAAAGGCCGACAAAAAGGAAGAGCGACGAAGCTGTCAGGTAAACCGTGATGGCGGTCATGTCCCACGCAAGAGGGCTTCTCAGATTCGGCCAGAGTTCCCTCTGGTTCGGCAGCGGAAACATGTAGTATACGCGCCATAATCTACCGACGTGAATAAGCGGGAACATGCCGGCGACGAGGAGTGAAAAGGTTGTCATCGCCTCGGCGCCCCTCAGTATCGGCCTTCTCCAGTTTGCGGATACCAGCCTTAGAATACTTGAAACCATCGTGCCCGAGTGGCTGACGCCGACCCAGAAAACGAATGTAGCGATGTACATACCCCAGAATACGGGGTGTTTCAGATTTGTAACCCCCATGCCGTTCCATATCTGGTAGCCCCAGCACGCTACTGCCCACGCTACAAGCGATGAAAGCGCAAGAGTATATACGAACCAGGCTTTGGTTGTTCTGAACATTGGGCGCAGCGATTTTTCATTCAGTATCTCATCCGACATATGCAGGTCAACGTCGCTGCCCGCATTGATACCATGCGCCTTACCTTCATTTTGAAGGGTCTGGAATTTGGTCGTTAATATGTGTTTTTCAGAATGGGAACCCATCAGGCCCCTCCTTTTAGATAATAAACGGATGGATGTGTGCCATGCTCTTCCAGCAGCCTGTGGCGCCTTTTAGTTTCTATAAGTTTTGCTACCTCGCTTTCGGGATCGTGCATGTTCCCGAACGTGATGGCATTTGTCGGGCAGGTCTGTCCGCAAGCCGGCATGATATCGCCGTCTTGTACCTTTCTACCTTCATCCTTCGCCCTGTCCTTACCGCGCCTTATGCGCTGCATGCAGAAGCTGCATTTTTCCATAACACCGGCGTCCCTTACAGAGACATCGGGATTTAACTGTTCGTTGAGCGGGCTTTCGAAACCGTAATCAAACCAGTTGAACTTCCTGACCGAATAAGGGCAGTTGTTTCCGCAAAATCTGGTCCCGATACACCTGTTGTATATCATCGCGTTTAGCCCTTCGGGATTGTGATATGTCGCAAATACCGGACACACAGGCTCGCATGGAGCGTTTTCACACTGCTGACACATCATCGGCAGAAATACGGTGCGTATGTTCGGCCACTCACCTTCAAAATATCGCTCAATCCTGAGCCATGACATAACGCGCTTTTGAAGGGCAAGCTCCTCACCGACAACTGCAACGTTGTTCTCGGCTTGGCAACTTACGGTGCAAGCGCCGCAACCGTTACAGCGGTCGAGGTCGATGACCAGCGCCCACTTGTAATCGTTATCGTGCTTGGTGTTAAAAGACCAGCTAACCACTTACAACTCCCCTCTCATAAATTACAGTTGGAAGATCTCTGTTCCTTCGTATTCCCCTTTGGGATTCGCCTCTCGAATAATATCCTTTTTGGTCCCTGTTTTTGTGACTTTCACCCGGATGGCGCGCCATGCAGGCAGTCCGCCGTTCCCGTTCGGGAAATCACCCAGCAGATCCATGGCATTTGCCCCTCTTGCTGTAGCATTCTTGCCGAACGAGACATGCCCATAACCGAAAGGAACTGCCACTGTTTCAGGCCCGATTCCCGGATAAACAAGCGCCGGAGCTTCAACGGATCCGAAAGGGGATTCCACTTTCAGCATGTCACCGTTGGCGACCCCCATACCCTTGGCGGTTTTGGGATTGATCTCTACCCATGAACCCCAGCTGACTGTTGTCATCGGCTCGGGCATCTCCTGCAACCAGCTGAGGTTGCTTACGTTTCCATCTCCCATGTTCACTGTGCTGTACGGATGCAGGTAGAAGGTGAAATCGTTCCCGCCGGCAAACGCAGGATCGCCAACCTTTAACTGATCAGACGTAACCCACGCGCTACCTTCGGAGATGGCCTTTTCGGCTTTGTGATGGATATCAGCCCACCAGCCGCCCTTTTGAAGAAGTGCTTCCCAAGCCTGCTTCTCATTAAGACCGGCAGGTATTCCGTTCCATTTAGAACGGAACTGGATCAACATGTTCTTTACCATGACTTCCTGATTTGCAATACCGACTCCAAGGCCAGCCATTGATGCCGCTTTTAAAAGCGCATCGCCAGCCTGCATGGTACCGGGTGCGGCGTTAACCACCGGCTGAATAGTATTGAATACCGGAACTCCGTGCGGGAAATCGACGACCTGCGCGGACCACGATTCAAGGAAATGAAGGTCCGGCAATACCACATCCGCGTAAAGCGATGTATCGTCAAGGAAATTGGTCACCTGCGCCACAAACTTCACCTTCGTAAGTGCATCAGCCGCCTTCAGCGCCTTCGGGGTCGCGTATACCGGGTTTGAATGGAGAATCAACCCAAACCTTTGGCTCCCAGTCGCTGCTTTTCCAATAACCCCCTTGAGTGCGGAGTATTTTTTCGCTTTTTCAGGCACGCCGATGAATTCGTTCATCGCGCGATAAAGCTCCTTGTTCTCCTTTGGCAGAACCGGTACGGAAGACAAGCCCTTCTCGGCGGCAAGCTCGCGGAGTATGGAATTGAGGAACTCAACCGCTTTTAGCGACTCAAGGCCATTGGTATGCAGGGCGACATCGTCACCCGGAACAACAACAGCCGGTAAATGCTCAACAAGCTCCATTGCAAGGTGTTTTACCTTGTCAGCCGGTACAGTGGTCCTGATGCTGGTCTCTTCAGGGGTATACCCTCCAATGGCATGGCGCCACTCTTCGACCTTGGTGGCCGGGAGATTCTTTAAAAGATGTTCCTCCTCTGCAATATGCAGAATTTCATTCGCTATTCCGAGCGCAAACTGCCCCAAAGTCCCCTGTTTTACAGCGAAAAAATGATCCGCAGAGGCGGCTGTCATAGAAAGCCTGGGGCCCGCATAGAAAAGCTGTCCCCTCTTTGTCTTGTTCCCCCTGCGCATCTGGCCGAAAGCCCAGCCATAATGCACCGGCGAAGCGCCCCCTTCAAAGATATCCGCTCCAAGCAGAAGAACTGCCGATGCGTTGGCGATATCATAATAAGGAACCTTCGGTGTTCCAGTAGACGAAGTCGCTTCGATGAACTTCTCCCTCGAATCAAAACCCGAAACCGCGAAATTGTCCGAACCCATGTTTTTCAGGATTCTGGCGGTAATGGCGGCCGTCATATCGGAACCGTCGCCAGCTATAATGAAGGAGCTATCCTCCTTGGCGTTTTTCATATTTTCAGAGATCATGGAAATGGCTTCTTCCCATGTAATCGGCACCAGGTTGCCCGTCCCCTTGGCCCCTTCGCGGCGCATCGGGGTCATCAGCCTCTCTGGATGGTAAAGCTGTTGAACAGCGGCTTGCCCTCGGGCGCAGACGCCCCCCTTGTTTATTGGATGATCAGGATTTCCCTCAACCTTCTTGGCGCGCCCCTCAACTACGCGAACCATGATCCCGCAACCAGAATCACACATCCTGCAAGCGGTGTTATAGAACCACCCTTCAACAGGATTAATTCCTTCATCGGGCGGAATTGCAAACGGAATAACTTTTTGCGCAATCTGCCCGCACGAGCCGACCAGACCGGTTGCGGCTACCGTACCGCCGATTTTTAGAAATTTGCGCCTGTCCATATTCTTCCCTTCACCTCAAATTAGGTATGGCATGTCCAACAATCTGTCGGAGCCTGCTCCTGCTGGTGGCAGTCCAAGCAGAAACCCATCTTAAATTCGTTAACTTTTCCAACGACTTCCATGGTTTCAATAGGCCCATGGCATTTCTGACATTCAAACTCTTTTTTGATATGCCGCTTATGATTGAAAAACACATGGTCGGGCAATTTGAAGACCCGCTCCCACTCGATCGGAGTTTTCGCTTCAATATTTTTCTTCAGGAATGTGATCGCGTCCGACTCAACCGCAAGATTTGCATGACAGTTGTTACAGGTTGAGATCGAGGGTACCCCAGCCATTTCCGAGCGCCTGGCATAGGTGTGGCAATACTGGCAGTTTATCTTCAGGTCGCCTGCATGCTGTTTATGTGAAAAAGGTATCGGCTGTTTGGGAGTATATGTGGACAATCCCATGATCGGTCCCTGATAAAAGTAGGTTACCTTGTATGTCAAGACACCGCCCACGATCAGAATGAGTAATGCCAAGTTGCGACCGATAGCCGACTTGGGCATCAAGGTGCCTATGTCTTTTAAGCTACTCCTCATACTTCCCCTTACTGTACAAGTTATAGAACCGGTTAAAAATTCAGCTGCATCCCCCTGTGTTCAGCCTAGCTAAATCTTTAGTGTGCGTAAGACTACCCAAAAAATAATTTTGACACAAGCCTTTTTTTTATTATTTTTTCTCACAGGTAAATCAGCGTTTACCTGACTTGGACTCGCCGGAACTGGAAGATGTCTGATGCTCAAACAATAACAGATTTATGAACTGCCGTTTTTTTGAAATATTTAAGAGAAAAAAACATTTTGCCTAGCAGACTTTCCACCTGCATTGAGCATGTCAACCATTCCAAAAATACAACATGGCAGAACCAGGGAAATGCTAACGATATGTTACATTAAAGTAAAAATCATCAGAACATGGATATCCTTGAAGAGGGAAATTTGAAAAAATACATCACGTTTTGATGCCCCGGCCCCGCAAGGTCATTCCGTTCAACAGGGGCCGGGCATTAAACGCTCTATTGAATTTTCTCCATCGTCTCAGATGCCCTCGACTTTATTCTCTCCTTATCTATCTCCTTTTTCGGAGGGGGCGAAGCACATGCCAGAACGAAACTTGCCAATAGAAGAACTACTGCAAAGCGATACATTTTAATGCCTCCAAAGATCGTTTTTCAGCCCCGGGGCGAACCTCCGGGACTGAAATAGCGACCAGGTTATTTATCCATTTTTTCAAAAAATCTATTCGCGTTTTCCTTTACATATTCCTTTAGTTTCGGATCTATGCTTCTGTCCTCATTGATGATTTTCTCCATATTGCTCATGCTGAACTTGGCAAGCGAATAGTGGATTCCCGCTTCCTTGTCATGGCAACGGTCGATAATCTTCACCCCAACCAGAGATTTCTCCACCACGGTCTTGATGCCCTGAGTAACAGACTGTTCACTTGCCTCTCCGCCCGCGGCCGATACCGAGTTCATATAATCTTCAACCATGGATTTGGAGCTTACGTTGAGCTGCTGGGCTATTTCATTTATCGCCCTGGAATCGGATGTTTTCCGAAGCAACGAAATATTGCTGATATTATCCGCCGAACCGACTCCATAGAAAAGATCCGTGCTTTCAGGGAATGCCGCATCCCCTTTTGTTGTCCATTCAGGACAGACCGCTTCTTTCGGCGGCGGGGCAGACGCGCATCCGGTATAGAGAAGCAGCAACGGAAGAACAAGTAACGCCTTTGAAAATTTCATTTTTTTACCTCCTGTTTATAAGTATTTTAGCCTTTTTTTCCTATTTCCGTCTTTATCCGCATTTCAAAAAGGTCATCCAGTGAATCAGCTTCGGAAGTCAGCACCCCCAGCTCCGTTCTTATTATCATTGCGTTATCGAACAGCGTCACTGAGTTGCTTACTATCCGCTGTACCCTGACATCCGCAAATGGCGACCGAACAAGCTGGCTCAACTCGTTTGGCATGTTCATTATTGATGTAGGTATTTTGATAATTGCCACCGCCACCAGGGTAGTAGCCTCTATGTTTATTTCCTTTATCGCCTCAACAACATGCTGAATGTTCTCAGCCAAGGCTGTCTGCTCCTCATCCAGAGCCGTCACCTGCTTTCTTATCTTTGCCAGCTCCGTCGCCCAGATACCGAGCTGTTCCTTATATCTCTTGTTTATCTCTGCTAGATCAACGCTATGTATCTTTATCTCATCCTTCTTCTTGTCGATCTCCCCGGATATGGCGCTCTTTTCATCCCTGGAGGCTTTCTTTTCCTTATTTTTCAGTTCCCGGATATCGTTCGTCGCCTCGTCGATATTCCTGATCTGTAGCTTTTTCTCATCCAGGATATTGTCGAGTTCCCTCAATATCTCCCCCAGAGCCTCCCTGTTGTCCGCAAGGGAGAGTACCGCCTCCCTCACATTGGCGTAAACTTCAGGCGCTCTGCCGTTGAAGGTGCCGAGAAACAGTTCCTTTTTAGGCCTGAAAGCCGGCGAGTATTTAAGGAAGTAGTGGAACGACCTGTAAAAGGCTTCATTATATTTGTCCCCCAGAACCGCCTTCCCGTACGCCTTTACGCTCTCCGGGTTCGGATCTGTCTCAAGATATTTGCGCTCGTAGTACATATTCGGAAACTCCTCAAAAAGGAGTCCCTGTTGATATAAAACCCTGATCTTTATTGGTGACGGGTTAAATCCCGATCCATAGGCATATATCCCTTCAAGCATGACGCTCCCCATCAATTTCCCTACCTCCCTGGATGGAACCTGGGAAGCTACCTGACTGGGCCATTCAGAAGCGGCGGAGATCGGGATACCGTGCAACATCAGATCGCCAAGCTCCAGCGCTCGGGCGCTTGTGTTCACCCTTTCAAGAGCCATCTCCATGCTTGGAGGCTCATTGTAGGCGTTCAGACCCTCAATAACCGTTGAACAGGAGGAGAGTATAAGGGCCAGCGGAACAAATATCAGATATCTTGATCGGTTGGACATGCCTATTCTTCGCCTATATATTTTGATACTCAACTCCGGTTCCGGGAAATTTCCCGAAAAACCGGCTCCTACTTTTCAGAGCCCTGCATATCCTTCACAAGCTTTTTCCTGATCTTCTTCACGCAGGAGTCGGCTGAAAGGAGATCTATCTCTTCATCGCTTTTCAAGGCGCTTCCCACCCCTTTGCACGTCTCGCTCCTGAATGAAGAGATGTTTTGATTTTTCAGGTATAGATTCAGATCGAATGCAAAAAACCTCGCCCTGCTCTTTCCGTCGGACGATTTTTTCTCTTCCTTGAACGTCACGTCGTATCCGGCAAAGATCGTGTTCGGCAGTTTTTCGCAAACTCCAGCCTTTTCCCCTTTTGCGCATGGGAGGAATTCCGCTTCCGGCGCTTTCACTTCCAATCCCAACTCCCTGAATATCGATTCAAGGTTCCCTTTAAAGCGCCCCTTCATTTCAGGAAGCGCCGCGTTCTCCCCTAATGGGAAAAACATGATCATCTTACTTGTGTATTTTTTCGCCAGCTTCTCCTTCATCTCCTCCTGAATCGCTTTTACGGTCTTCTCCGATATGACGGCAAGGGTCCAGAGCTGGCAATTGTCCCTGTTTAACCATTTGTTCGGGAAATCTACGTCCCTAAGCGTCTGTTTCACACTCGATTCCGTAACGGCCTCAACCTCCTGCTCAACGTCATCGCTCCCACCCCTGGAACTGCTTTTCAGCGTATCCCGTATCGTGGAAGAAACGGATACCGATATCTTCATTGATATCTCGTTCAAGGCGCTCTGCTTCGAGGCTTCCAGCTGTGCTTCCACGGAATCCTTTCTTTCAGAAACGCCAACACCGACATAGTGGCCGGGCATGGTCCAGCCGGAGGTTATCCATTTCGGCGGAGGCTCCTCGGGAAGAAAATCGCACCTGACCCCTTCTGAAGATGCAGGAAATAGAGTGAATAGCAGAAGAGAGAGAAGCAGAAGCGGTATAGGCTTCTCCCCTCTCAATCTGTTCAACGATTGATGCGTATAATTGACCATTTTTGTGGACCCCTTTCCGAACTTCATGTCACGCGCGGCTACCACATTAAAGCCCCGACTCTTCTTTCGCCTTTATACTGCTCTGGAGCGATTTCAACGCTTCCCGCGCCCGCCGTTCCGCCAGTATATAGAGTTCATCCTTGCTTATCGCAAGCGCCGCTTCGTAGTCTTTCAAAGCTTTTTTCAGATTTGTCACGCCCCCTTTCGCCTCGTAAGCGACGCCTCGGTTGTACAGGCTTTCATGATTGTTCGGAAGTTTTTTTATCTGCTCCGTCCATATGTCGATCGCCTGATCCCAGTTCCCTTCCATCGCGGCATTTACTCCGATGCTGTTTGTCCCCGATGTTTTGAATTCCCGAAGCTCCCTGCGGGTGGTATGTACAAAGAGAGAGACATACTCCTTCACAGCTTTTTCCACTAGGATGCTCCTGACCTCCGATGCGGGCGCTCCGGGCCTGTTCGCATTTTTGGAAACCGATTTTTTCTTGAAAATCTCTCCGCCGTAATACATCACAAAAGAGATCCCAAGCGAACCGCCGCCATCGTTGATTCTGCACTCCGTGACCTCACCTTTTATCGTTATGGTGACGTCTTCTTCTATAAATTCAACATCCCTCTCAAACTCGAAGATCCCCGCCTTGTCTATCTCCATTTCCAGCCTCTCCATTATCGGACCGGTGCACGATTCTTCCCCCTTGAACTCCCCAATGAATACCTTGCTCACACCTTCCGGCAGAGGTATATCCGGGGTGACCGCGACATTAACCACTACGGCTTTCGGCGTAGTTGCGCATCCAAAACCGATAAGGAAAAGAGCTGAAAGAGAGAGGAGCCTGAACAATGAAAATTTCATATGATTACTCCATGTCAACCTGATATTTTGACCGCCTGTTTGACTCAATTTTATTTTATTCAGATGGTTTGTCAAGATAGCAGTATACCCCATTACCTGAGGCCAATTTCGAGCAATTAGATTTCTGCGGTATAATGTACTTACGATATACACAACTGGAATATGCATATTTTGAGATATTCAAAAACCTTTTTACCCGCAATAATTCTTATAGGATTGTTTCAAACAATGAGCGAGTCCTACAGATTGAATAAACCGTCCGAAGAGGAACTCAAAAAGATGTTAACGCCGCTTCAATACCATGTCATCTGTGAAAACGGCACCGAACAACCATTCAGCAACGACTATTGGAATAACAAGGAGCCAGGGATATACGTTGACCGTGTTTCGGGTGAGCCTCTTTTCAGTTCGCTGGACAAGTATGATTCAGGCACCGGCTGGCCGAGCTTCACAAAACCGCTTGAGCCGGAAAATATCAAGGAGAAGGAGGACAACAGCCACTCGATACCCCGTACCGAGGTGCGTAGCAAGGGGGGCGACAGCCATCTGGGGCATGTTTTCAATGACGGCGCTGGCCCGGAGAGGCTTCGATACTGCATAAATTCGGCATCGCTCCGTTTTATTCACCTCAACGACCTGGATAAAGAGGGGTACGGAGAGTACAAGAAACTTTTCAATAAACGGCAGGACTGATTGAAAATTTATGAAAAGTCTTCGGGAGCCAAAAGGGATGCCGTTATTCTACTTTCATTCATATACATCCTCTCCTTTTCAAGCTGGTGCTACGCTGTGAAAGGGGACGCAAAAGGGGAGACCGAAATAGCGACATTCGCCGGGGGCTGTTTCTGGTGCATGGAACCTCCGTTTGAGAAGCTGGACGGAGTTTTATGCGTTATTTCGGGCTATGCAGGGGGGAAGAAGGAGAATCCTTCATACGAGGAGGTCTCCTCAGGTGGAACCGGCCACACCGAATCGATACAGATCGTATTTAATCCGAAAAAGGTCTCATACGGTGAACTGCTTGATGTGTTCTGGCGCAATATCGATCCGACCGACGCGCATGGACAGTTCGTCGACAAGGGGGATCAATACCGTCCCGCTATCTTCTACCACGACGATGAGCAGAAACGTATCGCCGAAGGATCGAAAAAGAAACTCCAGTCCTCCGGTAAGTTCGACAGACCGGTCGTTGTGGAAATTGTACCTGCAGGTCCTTTTTATCCCGCCGAAGAGTACCATCAGGATTACTACAAGAAAAATCCTGTCCGCTACAAATACTACCGATATAATTCAGGACGCGACCAGTTTCTCGACGGTGCATGGAGCGAAGAAAAAGGGGAATAAGCCGACATCTAATGTTGTCATTATTATTTTAAAACCTAAAAAAAACGGGGAGCCAACATGTGGCCCCCCGTTCGCGAAACATCCGCTGTCTACTTGGTGTAGTTGTACGGGGTCCAGTCCGCCGCAATCTGCGGGATGGTGGCAAAGTTGCCCGGTCCCGGAGGGTTCGGCGTATGAGTCCATTCAAGCGACTTTGAGTTCCACGGATTTGCCGGCGATTTCTCGCCCGCTATTGCGCCGTGTATCCAGTTGATAATAGTAATCGCCATACCGAGTGCTACCATGACCGCCCCGTATGTGGCTATGTGATGGTAACTTTCCGCCTCCGGCATCATCGGATAATCATAGTAGCGTCTTGGCATACCCATTACTCCGACAATGAAGAGCGGCCAGAAGGTTACGTTTACACCTATGAAGTTAAGCCAAAAGCCTAGTTTCCCCATGGTCTCGCTCGCCAGCCTCCCTGTCATTTTCGGGAACCAGAAGTAAATCGATCCGAAAACGCAGAAGGTGGCAAAAATCCCCATTATGAAATGGAAATGAGCATGAACGAATGACGTCTCGCCGACATGAAGGTCAATGACCGTCATGGCAAGCGGAATCCCGGTCAATCCTCCAAGGAGGAGAAGAAAGAGACATGCTACTCCATAGTACATGGCGGTATTGAATGTTATCGCGCCCTTATACAGGGTTCCCCACAGGGAGATGACGGTAAGTCCGACTGGAACCGAAATAAGAAGGGTAGTAACCATCTGCCCTATCCTTATCCAGTCCGGCATACCGGATGTGTAGAGATGGTGCACCCATACCTCGCCGCTGATAAGGACGATCCCCCACATACCTCCGTAAACAAGCGCCTTGTAGTTGAATATCCTGTTCTTCGACATGGTAGCAATGATCTCAAAGAGAAGCCCCATAGCCGGAAGGAATATTACATATACAGCGGGATGCGAGTAAAACCAGAACAGATTCTGGTATAGAAGCACGTCCCCGCCGTTATCCGGGCTGAAGAAATTTGTCCCCAGATATTTGTCGAATAGAATTAGCGTAACAGCCGCGGCCAGTACCGGAACGAAGATAAGCTGAATTATCAAACCGGTAAATATCGACCAGACAAAAACGTTCAACTGGTTCCATCCCATGCCGGGTGCCCTAAGGTAAATGATCGTTGTAAGGAAATTCACCGCGCCGAGAATGGAAGAAAAACCTATCAGATGCACAGTGAAAACGTAAAACGAAGTATTGCCCGCGGTCTGCACCGAGTACGGGGGATATCCGGTCCACATCACATCCGGCGGATCGGGTATGACGAAAGTAAGAAGGGCCACGACAATCCCCATCCAGTACAGCCAGACGCTTAGAGCGTTCACTCTCGGAAAGGCGACATCCTTCGCGCCGATCATCAGCGGAATGAAATAGTTCGCGGCAAACCCCGTCAATCCCGGTATCAGAAATCCGAGTATCATCGCTGCGCCGTGAAAATAGAGCCAGACGTTGTACTGAGTCGGATCCGAAATGAGATCGGCTCCGGGGCTATACTGCTCAGCCCGGATCAACAGCGCCATTATCCCCGCAACGGCAAAGGCGGCAATCGATCCTATGAGATATAAGATACCGACCCTTTTATGGTCGGTAGTAAAAATCCACTCTTTCATAGGTTTCCTCTCCTTTAATTTTTTATACCTGTTTATGTCCTGTCAGGCATATTTGCCGAAACCGGCAATATCCCTGGAGCGGCCTTGGCGGTTCCGGTTTCCGCCATATTGTCCAGCCATGCGTTGAATTCATTTTCCGAAACGACGTTTACTTCGGCGTTCATCTCCGCATGTTGAGCGCCGCAGAACTCAGTGCATGTGGCATATGTCTTTGCGATTTCAGTCGGATTAAACCAGAGATATGTAACCCTCCCCGGCATCAAGTCTTCCTTTACCCTGTACTTGGGTAGGAAAAAGGAGTGGACTACATCATCACTGATCATACGAAGTACCACCGGTCTTCCTACCGGGACCGTCAGAACATCTGAGGTCGCTCCGTTCTCATATTCAAATTCCCATGACCACATGCTTCCGGTGACTTTCACCTCAAGCGCGTTTGCTGGAACCCTTCTATAGGTATTCCAGACGGTCCATCCTTTCGCGGCGAGATAGAAATCGTCTGCCATGAAGATGAATGCCGGAATAAGCGCCCAGCCCCACATTTGCGCTGTTGTAAGTTTTACGGGGGTGCCGACATCTTCGGGACTCTTTGCGCGGTATTTGAAAACCATGTAGATCGCGGCGGCGGCAAAAATTCCGCCCAACACAAAAAGATCCATGAGAACATGGTTCCAAAGGTGATCCCAATCGGAAGCGGGATTGGGTATCTCACCGCCGCCCCCCGAAGCTGAAGCAGGCGACGCAAAAAGCATTGCCAGCCCTATGCCCCTTACTAACGAAATTGAACTCATAACTATACCTCCATTGATTTTCTTTTTTTCTTGAAGATAAATACCGAGCCGAGAAACAGGGATATCCCCAGACCGAGAGAACCGACAGCCACAAAAAGAGGAATATTTAAGGAATATTTTCCGTCCTTGTAGTTGTAGCTGTAGCAAAACCCCAGGACGAGGCTTGTTATCTCCGTCGGTTTGATCTGCTCCTTGGCTGTTTCAATTAACGCAAGTTCCACGTCTTTGCTGCTGACTGTTGAAGAATATAAATATCTTGATACCCTCCCTTCAGGAGTCACAAATATAAATACACTCGGATGGAAAAATGTCCTGTCCCGTGGAGACCAGAAAAAGTTGAACCCGAGAGATGAAGTAAACGGTTTTATCTCATCGGCATCCTTTATCCTTGCTATTGTCCAGCCTTTCTTGAAATCAGCAGGCATTCCCAGCTCCCTGGTGAACATCTCCATGGTTTCAGAATTATCATGACTGTCAAAAGATACAGTAATAACATGGTAGTCATTGCCGATATTGAACCGTTCGATGCTTTCCAGAAGATTCAGGAGCTCGATATTGGTTACCGAGCAGGCTCCATCACACTTGTAATAAGAAAGTACCAGGATCATGGGCTTGCTCAGATTCTCGCCGAGAGTGAACTCTCTCCCGGTCATGTCCAGAAGTTTCAAATCACCATTTATCTTTTTACCAAGGTATTCTTCCTGGTCGATTAAAAATACATTCGGATCAATTTCAGATTCGGGACTCCGGTTATACCTTGCCGACACTATCGTAGACGCAACAAGAATTGCCACGGCTGTCAGAACCCCTATTCTGGACATATTTAACAACACTCAACCACCCCTGAAATCCTGACTACCAGAAATATACCTGCGTTACGACAAAGAACCAGATAATATCGACAAAGTGCCAATACACGCTTGCGCACTTTACGAATGTATCATTCACTCTTCCGCCAAGCGCCGGTATAAGCACGGCAATGAACACGCATACGCCGACAAGGACGTGAGCCGCGTGGAATCCGGTTATCGAGTAAAATGCCGAACTGTAGATATTGGTCGAAGTGCCAAACCCTTGGTGAAGAAGATGATTGTACTCATAGGCTGTAAAGCCTAAAAAGATTATGCCAAGACCGATAGTGGTCATCAGCCATGATCTGAATCCGCCAGCATCGCCCGCATCGAGCTTCTCTTCGGCAAAATGAATGGTCACGCTGGAAGATACCAGAACGATAGTCATCAAAACCGGAATGACCAGATTGATATGCGGAGTACCAGCCGGAGGCCATGTATCCGAAAGAAGCCTTAATCCCCAGTAGCTTGAAAACAGCCCGAGGAAGATGAGCACTTCCGACGTGATGAAGATCGGCAAGCCGACCTTTGAATAGCCGAACTGCCATTCATTCGCTCCTATCCCTTCATTTATCCATCCTGAAATACCGGCAAGAAGAACCGGTACACCGATTCCGAGGCACGCGGTAGCCATTCCAATACTCTCATACTGGAAATAACTTGCGAATGCCAAAGGAACGGTGAAAAGAAGTCCAACTGCAATGACAATTGGTGCCCAACTCGTTTCCCAATGATGTTCATGAGCCTGCATACAATTACCCCCTTATAAAAATAAAATAAATTAATTTATTTACTATATTTATTTTCAGCTTTTCCCATGCATAGCCTCCAAAACTGACAACGGAGATATTTCAGGGATAACTTCACCATGCTTTTTCCTGACCAGCTCCATATGTCTATTAACAAGATCCCGGAAATTCTGTTTCTCAAGTATTTCCCTTATTGCGCTCTGGCATTGCTCCCACATTTCATGTAGCGAGCAAATCTCGTCCCTTGGGCATTTCCCGTCGCAAATCAGGCAGTCATTAAGAAAAAGCGGCCCCTCGATTTTTGCGATAACCTGCCATGGAGATATTGACTCCGGCGGCATGCTCAAGGTCACACCCCCCTTTTTTCCTTTTGACGAAGAGATGAATCCTGAGACCCTCAGGTACTGGATAATCTTTTTTAAAAACGGCTGGGGTATTTCCTGCATTTTGGCAATCTCTTCAGTCGTACACATGCCATTACGAACTGATAGGTGAAAAATCGTCCTGAGTGCGTATTCACCTTTTCTGGACAATCTAAACATGACTTTTTTGACCCCTTTTGCCCTTTAGAATTAAAGTCAGTCTATGTGATTCGGGATCACTATGTCAAGACCATGTTTACCTCTTTTGTCCTATTTTGATTTATCTATATATCTGTATTTCTTGACGTTATCCATACCCCCCCCTTCACCAGCCCTCTTTTCACATTTTCTTCTATGACTTTTATCAGGTTTTTTAGCTTTTTTAATCTCCAAAGGGTCAGATAGCCCTCCCTTGGGCAGAATCTTAAAATTCAGTAATCCTAAAAACCGCGGCTTTCACCATGACCTGCCGCAATTCCTTTTAAGGCAATGATAGAGGGCAAAGAAGGATATCCGGTGAATTCCGGAGTTTTAAGATATCCATGCTGAATATCAGGGAGAATATCAGAATGATAGATTAAAATTGCTGTGACTGAACAAAATCAGCGTGTTTTAACTCCCAAGAACGATTCCTGGATTTTCTTGATCATCTCCATGGCAATATTCGCTAAATCACCATACTTTTGAAATTCGGCAGATTCCGTCAGTTTCGGATTTATATAGATAGCTTCCATCAACCTGCTTGAAGCAGCTGCCTGATCCTGCATTTCAAGATAGGTTACCGCCATCTCGCAGAGTATAAATTCCCTTTTTTTAGGATTCTGCTGAAGTATCTTCTTGTATACCGCTATCGCCTCATCAAGTTTCATGTTTTGCCTGAACTCGTTGGCAAACATCATCCCCGCGGTTCGCATATTTTCGACTATTATCGCCCTGTCTGGAACGTCATATTTGAGCACATCCAGATAGATCTCAAATGCCCTTCCACTTTCGCCGTTCTTTCTAAGCTCTACCGCAAAATTGTTGTAAACGGGACCTGCATGAGATGAGTCCTCCTTGATGATGCTTCGAAATATTTCCTCCGCCTCATCATAGAATTTCGCTCTGGCCAACAGCACCCCCTTGTCAATCCTCAGGAACAGGTCTGTCTCGGCGTTAAGATAGTTTACAGATTTTGTCTCTTCAAAAATGCGCGAGACCATCGCATTTATCTTAGTCTCGGCATATTCCATTCCCAGTCCTCGGAAATCAGCCTCAGCAAGCGCAGAGACTATGCTCGCGTAAGGAGTCTTTGGCAGTTTTTCAGGCTGTTTGCCAAATTCCTCCTGCATACTCTCGTTTAACCTGATCGCTTCATTCAAATACTTCATCCCGGTTTCGAAATATTTTTTTGCCTTCTCGGTATCTTTATCAGCTATCGCTTCCTTCATAACGGCAAAACAGCAAGATCCTATCATCGCGTGCGGATCAGGCGCCAGTTGCGCCAGTTTGTTTGCTTCCCTGTAATCGTTTATCGCCGAAGGGTATTTCTTGTTCCTGAAAAATGCGTCCCCTCTCGCCATTAGAATTTCGGTGTTTGGGCCAAGCTCAATGGCTTGGGTGAAAAGTTCGATAGCCTCGGTAAATTTTCCTGCCCGCATCCGTTCCTTCCCGCGTGCCAGCAACTCCTTGTACCGCTCAGTTTTGCCGTATTCATCCAGACTGATATCCGCAGGGGTTTTCTCATCAGTTCGGAAACCTTTCTCGAGAAGTTCGCTGTATTCAACAAGCTGGTTCAATATCTCTTCCGCATTGTTTTCAGGCAGTGTCTTGGGAGAGAGGAAACAGGCGTACCGTATGCCGAACTGCCCGAGTACCCTGAAAATCTCCATCTCCTTTTCATTGTCTATCGCTCCAATGAATATAGGTATCAGACCGGAAATGGTAGACTGCGTGGTATATTCCTTCAACGCCCTCAAAAGGCCGACGATATTCGTGCCGGACGATTTTGCCCGGTATCTGAGCAACACAAGATTGCCCTTCTTCAGCCAGGTTCCGATGGATTTGGCAAGGTCGGCATTTTCAGCCTTTGTCGCGGTGTGGCAAACGAAACCGACCTTCCCAAGCATCTCCATTGCGCTTTCGGAAATGGAGGTATCGGGAATGTTAAGATAAATATGCGGGTTTCTCTTTACAAGACCCCTGAGCTTTTTCTTGAATTCGATTGTTACCCTCTGTTTCAAGGGGAGATGCTGAATATTATCCTGCTGTTTTTCCATCCACCCTATTTTACCAGTGGAGGTTCAATTTTCCCAATTCGTCCCTTGCCGGCTTTAGATCCGGGTTGATTATCAGGGCTTTTTCAAAACAGTCGACGGCGTCCATCCTGTTTCCCCCCTCTAGATAGGCTTTTCCCATGTTGTAGAGTATCGCCTCATCATCAGGCTCCAGGGCAATCGCTTTTTTATAATCCTCTATTGCCTCGCGCCACTTCCCCTGCCCCCTGAGAATAATTCCAAGCCTGTTATATACATGAACATCGTTAGCGCCAATCTTCAAGGCCTCGCGGAAATACTCTTCGGCCTGCTTCATCATCCCCCCCTTGAAATATGCCTCGCCGATGTCGCTAACGGTTCTCTTGTCATACTTCATCGCGTTCTTGAACGCCTTATCCGCGCCTGGTGCGTTGCCAGCTTCCAATTGAAGCCTGCCAAGCAGAACCTGCCGCTCAGGATCGTTTGGGCTGATGTTGCATAGTTTTTCCAGGTGCTGTAACGCAAGATTCCCCTTCTTGTTCTTCATGTATAGATTGACAACCAGGATATAGGCCGTCAGGTATTTCGGGTTCTTTTGCGTCGCGGCAACGTAATATTCCACGGCTTTGTCGGAATCCCCACCCTTTTCGTGAGCCTTGCCGATACAGACCTGCACGCGGGCGCTGTCATTCAGCTTTCTGGATTTTTCGAAAGCGATCAGCGCGTTGACATGATCACCGGCATCAAGGAGTTTTTCCCCCTGCTTTATCAGTCTGACGAACTCAGGTGGATTTTCCTTTGCCTTGATGATGTTTAGCATCGATTCGCTCATTTTTATGCCGTCAAAAGGCTTGACCAGATAACCGTCAACCCCTATCTCTCCTGCCTTTGCTACCTGATTCTGTTCAATCTCTGCCGTTATCATGAGGATAGGAATATCCTTGAGCGCTTCGTCATTCTTTATCTCTCTGGCTACTTCGATGCCGGACATCAAAGGCATGTTCCAATCAAGCAGAATGAAAAGACACTCGTTTACGGCTTTGGGGCCGGTAAAGAGTTTTATGGTCTCGTTTTCCAGCAGCGTGTCCAAAGCTGAATTTTTGCTCTGTGAGACCGCGTATTTAGGGAGTCCTGCCGCTGGCCCTTCCCTGAGCATTTTCATCGCAATATGCCCGTCACCGATATCCAGTACATTATTGATCCCGAGATGCCTGAGAAGGTTCTTGATAGTCCTTCTCATATTCAACATATCATCGATTACAAGCACATAGCCGTCTCGAAAATATCTGGCAAGTGTGGGATTTTCCCTCCCTTTTGCCTCTGTTTTTTCCATATAAATTACCGAATCTCCTTTACTCTGGAGACATGATATAAGAAAAAACCTCATAATTACACACTATTTCATGTTTTAAATTCAGGTTTTTACTTTTAGATTGATAAATGAATTGCTTTTCCCATAGTTTCAATATCCCCGAATACCGCTTATTAAGCTTGGATATGGAAAAAGATTTTTCCTTACGGTCCAGTACTGGTCGTGAATTAAAGAAATGTTTTGGAAACCCTTGTTACAGGCTGAATTTACAAAAAAAAAGCCGGACGGACTTTAAAAGTCCGTCCGGCGTATTTGCTAAAAGATCAACTTCTAGTATATGTCGTGCATGGTGTTATAAATGTTGAACTTTCCTGTCGGAGTCCTGAGGTCTGTAATCCTCTTCTTAACTTTGCGGGTTTTGTCGTCGAGGATGACGATCTCGCCCTTTTGATCCCAGACAGACACCCAAAGCTCGTCGCCGTCCTTGTTGTATTCCATGTGAACAACGCGGCCTCTGTCAGCAAGCTTGATCATCTCAACCTTCTGAATATCATTGATATCCATAACGCCAAGGCTTACCCTTGTATCCTCACCCGTGTTCAGAGGGAAGTCTACCCAAACGTTTTTGCTCTTGGGATGTGTTTTGAGGAAGAGCTGTCCGCCACCCTCAACGCCTGCGGCCTTTTCAAAGTCGACTTTGTAGAGAACTTTCCATGCGTTGTCTTTGTGCTTCGCAGGATCAGAACCCCAAACAGTCATTACAGCTTCACCGATGTGAACCGTTCCGGTAACCGGACCATACTTTGGATCGGTCCAGTTCGCACCGCGGCCAGGATGCGGTTTAGCGCCTGTTTTAAACTTGGCAACTTTCGTCCTGGTCTTGGTATCGATAACTACCATGGTGTCGCGTGCGTTTGCAGCAGACATGAAGTAGCGGTGTGTTGCGTCCCAACCACCATCGTGAAGGAACCTTTCAGCCTCAATCATCTTGACATTGAGGTTTGCGAGGTCAGAGTAATCAACAAGCCAGATGTAGCCAGCCTCTTTAACGTTTATTACCCACTCAGGCGAGTAGTGCGAAGAAACGATAGCGGCAACGCGCGGCTCAGGATGGTACTCGTTGGTGTCGAATGTATAGCTCCTTGTGCTTACAACCTTGAGCGGCTCAAGGGTCGCGCCATCAAGAATTGCAAGGTGAGGAGGCCAGTAACAGCCGACAACGGCGTATTTGTCCTCAAAGCCTTTGTACTTGGATGTATCGATAGACCTTGCTTCCGAGCAGGTTTTGATCTCTGCAACGAGAGCTGGAGTCTTCATCCACATATCCATCATGGTCGCCTTACCGTCGCGGCCGATGGAGTAAAGATAGCGGCCCGAAGCAGACACGCGAAGAATGTGAACGGCGAAGCCTGTGTTCAGGGTAGCAAGTTTCTCCTTGGTATCACCATCAAATATGGCTACCTGACCGGCATCGCGAAGAACAACACCGAAGAAATTCTGCCAGTTCTTGTTGTGCGCTGGCTTTGTCGGCCTCTTGTCCACAGGAACGGTCACTTTCCATGTTGCCTTCATATCGGCAAGCGAGATCTCAGGCGGAGCTGTTGGCTCCTGCTGAATGTAGCGGGCCATCAGGTTAATCTGCTGTTCATTCAGAATACCGAGGTCTCCGAACGGTACCATACCGCCGGCTGTACCGCTCTGGATGAATACTGCGAGAACATCAGTTCCCATCTCAAGTGTCTTTTTCGGCTCAAGGGCTGGGCCGGTTGCTCCCTTTCGTAGAACACCGTGGCACCCTGCGCACTCCTCAAAATAGATTTTTGCTCCTTCCTTCATCTCCTTTTCGGTCATCTTCGGCGCCGCAGTTGCCTGCGATGCGCTGAAAATCAACGCGAAGGCTGATAAGAAGGTGATCAAGTAACCGAACCTCTTCATACAGTATCCTCCCCTAAATTAAAAAATAAATTAACCAAAAAAAATCCAGCTTAACCATCCCCCTGTTACAAATCACAGCTTTCCGGTCAAGCTAGTACGGATTATTAAAACATATTTTTTTCTTAATCGTAACATAAAATTCTTTTTTTTTTGATTGGTCGCAAAAGCTGATTTTGAGAAAAATTGCATATCCATTTGTGCCGGGAGTTATTGAACGGCTATATAGGCCGATTCCCTCACAATGCAACATAAGCACAGATAACTAACTGTTTCTTATTGCATTACCATCTTTTTTATCGCCGTTCCAGCTTCCATTCCTATTGATGACAGGCAGTTCTTTTCTGAATTTACTTGCTACCAGCCAGCAATAATTACTGGCAACAAGCGATTGAACGAAATATTCAAACCGATTTTTTTTCCTGCAAAATACATCTTCCCCGGATAGCCCAAAGGCAAAACCCACCGCAACAGAAGGGGCTGACAGCATAGATAGCCGGATACCTCTAAAGCAAAGGTAAAAGAGAAATATTGTGGTATCTAGATATAAAGCCTTAATTCCAGATTGACGGAGGCTGGATATGCGCCGTATTCACTCTCCATGGCAAACCCCGACGGCTTTTCCCCTTGCGGGAAGCTGATTCCAAGAGAAAGCTCCCCTTCATCTGAAACTGAATAGAGGAAATACGAAGAGAGGAGGGACGATGTATCTGCCAGATTTGTCATATAAAGGAACTGACCGGTTAAAAGGGGCGAGAACTGGTACCCTGCTCCCGCGGCTAAATACCGTTGCCCAAGATATATTCCGGGTGCTCTGCTCTCCGGCCTCAGACTCCCGTATTCCTTGGAGGATGAATACCCAGACTCGTGATAAAAATACTCCGCTCTCAGATCAAGCGAGTTTTCGAACCTCCGTTCCACACCGAAGCTTATTTCGCTGAACGGATCGACGCCATCCTCTTCCGGCATTGAGTAGTGCCCCTCTGTCCTTATGCCTAGCCAGCCGAAAAGCTCCCCCTGCAAAGAACCCCCTATCACCCTGGTCCTTGTAACATCCCCCCCCAGGATCACCCACTCAAAGTTCCCAAATACCGTGGCAAACCGCGCTACAAGGGAGGAACGCTCTCCATCGGGATAATCGTTGTAGTCCCCGGATACATCGGAACCGTATCCGAGCACCCCCGCGACTGTCAGCTGGGTAAAACTGCCGAGCCTCAGATCAACCCTCGCTGAATCTACCCCCGGCTTATAAGTCCTGAAAAATTCCTCCGCCGAGAAGGGGGCGAAAAAATCGTTTGGCGTGAAATAGAAGGTCGTCGCGAAATTTATCGGCTGTCTCCCGATCTTCACATCCGCGATCCCGAAACTCTTCCTTATGCTTAGATGGTCTACCCCCCCTTTGGAGATGAAATCTTTTTCTCTGCTTAATATTTTTTCCAGCAAAGGGTTTCTATCCAACCCCACCTTGACGTTATCACCGCTCTCCCTGTCGAATGAATCCCATGAAAATCCCAATACTACATTAGCGTCTATCTCTGTCCCCCCTTCCGTTCGTGATCCGATTATCAGCCGACCAACGCCGACAATCGATCTATCCTCGCTTCCTTTATATAGAAGTGAATCTTGGGGATTTTTCAGGTAGAGGCCGCCCAGGCTCAGAAAGAGTCCGGCGTAATTGTCGCCGCTCTCATCCTCGTAGAAAGCGGTTACATCGCCGACGAGAAAAGCAGAGGCCATCAGAAACAGAACAAATGTTCGTGCGAACCTGCGGATCATTTATGCTCATCCGATTCCAGTTTTCCATCCCTGAGGCGAATTATTCTTCTGGCCCGCTTCATTACCCGTTGATCGTGGGTCGAGAAGAGGAAGGTGACGCCATCCTCTTTATTCAGCTTCTCCATTGTGTCTAGAAGCGAATCGGCCGTGGCGGAATCGACATTGGCGGTCGGCTCATCGGCAAGAACGATCGCCGGTTCGGTGACTATCGCCCGCGCAATCGCCACCCTTTGCTGTTGCCCCCCTGAAAGCTCGTTCGGCATCCTCTCCTCAAGGCCGGCAAGCCCCACCTCCTCCAGAACTTTCCGAACCTTTTCCCTCTTCTCCTCCTCGGGCCTACCCTGAAGGTTCAGTACGAATTCGGCATTCTCATATGCTGTTAGCACCGGCATCAGGTTATAGGCCTGAAATACGAAACCGATCCTGTCCCTCCGCATTGCCGACAGCTCCGTGCGGCTCAGCTTCTCTATTTCGCGCCCTTCAAGAAATATTCTCCCGGATGTCGGGACGTCAAGGCCCCCTATCATATTCAGAACGGTGGTCTTGCCGGAGCCGGACGGCCCGCAGACGGCTGTAAACTCCCCTTTTTTCATCACGAACGAAAGGGAGTTGACCGCGGTCACTTCCAGCTGCCCCTGGTTGTAGATCTTCCTCACGCTGTCGAGTTTTACTATCAAACCGTCTTCCATCATTCCACCGCCTTCCACACTTATATAACCCTGATACTCTCAACGGGGGGGACTCTCCCCGCCTTGTAGGCTGGATAAAGTCCCGCGAGTATTGTTAACAGGAAAACCACCACAAATATCGCTATTACGCTTTCCGGGAACAATCTAATCTTCATAACAGTATACATAGGAACCCCGCCTCCGGCTGAATACCCTTCCGGCATCATCGTGGTGAGATCCAGGCCGGTAGTATTGAAATAATAATAGAAGGGCGCGCTCACAATGACCCCCATGATTAGGCCTACAACCCCGATCCAGAACGATTCGGCAAGCACAAGCTTGAACAGCTTCCCGGGGGACATCCCTATCGCCATCATTATCCCGAACTCGCGTGTCCTCTCCAGTACGGCCATAAGTATTGTGTTTAGAATGCCAGCCGCCACCAGCATGCCGAGAAAAACCTGGAACAGGTAGTTAAAGCTCTTGTCGATCGCTACCAGGCTTACAATCTCTTCCTGCGTTTCGGTGAAAGGCAACACGGCGACATCTCCCCCCAGAGCCTTCTGGAGCCGTTCAGTCACCCTGTCCGCCCTCCTCTGGTCGCTGATAAGCACCGATACCATGGTCGCTTCGTCCGATCCATATCCAAGCGTTTTCCTGACACGGTCGATCGGGAGCACAACCATCGCGCCATCGACCTCTTCAACGCCGGTCTTGAACATCCCGGAAACGCGCGCAATCTCACTGACTATCTCGCCATTAACATCGGTAATCGTATATATGATCTTCTTCCCCATCCTGAGGCCAAGCTTTTCGGCAATCTTAACGCCGATGATAATTTCGCCGCCGTCCGTGCCGGAGAAGATCTCCCCCTCCACCATCTTTTTCAGGAAGAGATTGTACTCCGTCGCCTCCTGGGATGGATCGATAGCAAGGAACATCCCGCCGATGCTTTTGGTAGCAGATGCCATCATCGCCTGACCGACGATCCTCTCCATCGCGCCGGAAACCCCTTCCGTTCCAAGCGCTGTTTTCCTTATCCCGGTTG
>JAOUMJ010000025.1 GCA_029881495.1 Nitrospinota bacterium
GAGAACGCAGGATAGTTCCGGCAAAATAGAACAGCAATATTAACGTAAGAAGATATCTTATCCACTTCGCCGGATCCCTTTTGAACACGATAAGCGCCGCCGCTGAAACCAGAATTATCTCTATCGCCGCCCCCAGCAAACCGAAGTGGCGCGGATTCCAGTATGAGACCGGGCTCTCGAAACGCCAGCCGATGAACGGGAAAAAATGACGATGCGCGTCTTCCGCGTGAACGAAAATATCAAAAACGGAATGCATCCCTATCGCCGCGAAAATTATCGCTGTCTTTTCGAACCCGAATATCTGGAAGATGAGAAACCCCGCGACCGCTATCGGGAAGGAATGAAAAAGATCGAAAAGATCCTGCCACTCCGGCGAGTAGTAGATAACGCCCCATGTAAGGATATCCGGCATATCCAGAAAATACCTCTGGTAGATATAGAATATGAAAATAGGGATATCGGGGAGTATTGAAGCTATCGCAATCGGAAAATAATTCCGCGGCTTCTTCCCGCTCCCAAGAATGGCAAAATTCAAAACCAGATGGCCCGGTGTATTCATATATAACCCCTGTAATAGGTAACCCCGCTATTTTCGCATCTTGCAAGGGAATCATCCACTATCAACTACATTTTGAAAAACCGGGCGCAACGGGGAGGGAAATTTCGACTTGGCGCCGCAAGATTTACATCCTGAAAGAGCTGGAGATCGCTCCATTAAGTGGTTTAGCAACTCTACCCGCCGTTTTCGCAAAAGTGTATTGCGGAAAGCGGAGGGGGAGAGGGATATTCATCCCACGTTTCCGGCGTAGCTGTTTTAGCGTGAGCGCAAAAAAAAACCGGGCCGAATGATATCCGGCCCGGTTAGCGAAACAGTTGTCTCTAGTCGAGTTTCGGAACTTCTTTCCTTCCCGAAACAGCGTAGTTGATAAGGTAATTGAACATGCGGATGAGCCTTCCGTTGTTTCTCTTCTGATCCGCCCAGTGCCCAATCAGACCGATGGTCCTTGCCAGGATGAAAAATCCGTTTAGGGCGTCGTTCGGGAATCCGAGATCGGTAAGGATACATGCCATACAGCCGTCCACGTTCAGGATAAGGTTATCCTTCTTTGTGGTCGTTACCTCTTCCACCTTGAGGGCGTAATCGAGACGCGGAGTCGAAATTTTCGCCTCGCGGACGTGCCTGATAAGTTCCTGTACGCGCTTATCGGGGTTCTTCAAACTTTTAACCCTGTGGCCGATACCTGGAACGGGCCCCACGTTTTTCTTCATGTACGCGAGGAAGCCGGGGATATCGTTCGGGTACTGGCTCAGGCCGAAATCGAAATATTTGCCCGCATCCGTAACCGCGCCGCCGAAACGGGGCCCGATCATGATGAGCCCTGCCGCGACCGACTGCGAAAGACCTATTCCGGCGCAAGCCGCCATGATGGTGGCAAACGCGCCCGATACCGCCGGGCCGTGATCGGCAGACAGCATGATGATCCTGCGGATCACTTCTGCCTCTTTCTTGGTTACAAGTTTCTTGTTCCAGAGAAGACCTATAACGTGGGATATGTCGTACCCCTTGTTGATAAGTTCGGATGCCGGGTATCCGCAGTAGAGCGGTTCCTCGCCGCGGTCGTCGGAAATTGACGATTTGATGAGAGGCTCTATGAGAAGGTCGCCGCTATCCATAAAGTGTTCAATCTTCTTCGGAAGCTGCGGGAGATCCGAAGGGGAGACCTCTTCCATCTGTTTCGCCGCGCCTGTCGCAATGAGGTCCTCATATACCTTCTTAATAGCCGGTCCAAGAGCTCCGAATGTATCGGGAACGATCGCCCCGGCCGCTTTTAGCGCTTCGGATTTTCCGCGCGCCGAGCCTTCGCCGTGCTGTCCTTCCTTCGCACCCGCGTGGCCGAATTTCATCCCTTTGGGGAGCGCCTCCTGGCAGAACCCGGCGATAACAGCTATCACCTTTATCCTGCGAGGTTTCTCCTTGAGCCATCTCGCGGCGTCTTCCTCGAGGTTTCCCCCCATCTCGCCGACGATAATGACCGCTTTTGTTTCGTTATCCTTCTCGAACATGTCGAGATAGGTTCTGAAATCGGAACAAGGATACGCGTCGCCGCCGATACCGACAGCGGTGGTAATTCCATCCGCAAACTGGGAGATGATCCACATGATCTCGTTCGAAAGACCGCCGGATTTCGTGAGTACGCCAAAAGAACCCTGCCTGAAGAGTTTCGACAGGATAAGGTTGTTGTACTCTCCGCCGATAACGCCAAGCCTGCATTTCCCAGCCGACATAACGCCGATCGCGGACGGCCCGTTCATTATCTTTCCTGTATCCTTTGCCTTCTTTATGAGAAGTTTCGCGTCCTTCTCCGGCACACCTTCGGTGATCATGGAGATGGCCTTGATCTTCGGATTGTCAAACGCTTCCATCGCCGCCTGTGTGGCGCGGTTTGGAGCCACGAAGACAAGCGCGGTGTTTGAACCATGTTTATCCGTTGCCTCTTTCAATGAGGCGTAGATCGGTACCGCACAGATGGTGTTACCCACAGGAACATCCGCAGTCTTCCCGGCATCGGGAGGAAATACGAAGGCGTCCACATAAAGTTCCCTGCCGGTGAGGTGGCAGAATTCACCCATCCTCTTCGCGGCGTTAACGGCGGCAGGGCCGCCCATGATCACAACTCTTGTATTCTCGTCAGCAAAAATACTCATCCTACTTCCCCAATGCCATGTTAACGATATCGGTTAACGGTGTATATCTGTCGAAGACCTCGATATCAAATCCTTCGTTCTTCAACTCCCTCATCGCCGCGAGGCCGGCGGCCTCGTTTGGTCCGCCGCGGCGCACCCATATCTTTACGCCATCCAGCTTTCCTTCCTTCTTCGCCTTCCTGAATCCGTTTATGATTCCGGCAAACGTCACCTTTACGTCGGTGAAATTCGCGATAGCGCCGCCGACAATAATGTTTTTAATTCCAGGGAGCGAGCAGACCTCCTCTGTGAGGGCTTCCACAGCCCACGCTGGCGGATCGCCGGAATACTCCGAGTAGTTTGCAATCGTTCCACCGAGGTTTATAACCGCGTCGGAATAGAAAACCGATGCGCCGCCACCTGCCGGAAGAAGCGCTGTCGTCCCGCCAGGTATCTCGATAAGCTTCACCGATCCTTTCACGCGGCCGTCAATCTCCATAATCTTCTTTTCGCTCTGAGTGTATTCACGACCGAACTCCGCCGCGAAGTTGAAGTTCCAGTCTGTATGGCGGAACCGAGCGTCGCCGTCGAGGTTCGTTACCGCGTCGAGAGCGGTGAGTTCGCCGTTCTTCGGATTCACGATGAGCGGGTTTATCTCTATGTACTGCCCATCCTCGTTGTCGTAGCATTCAAAGAACTTCAGGGCAAACTCGGCAACCTTGTCTATCAGGTCGGCCTTGAAACCAGCCTCTTTCGCCAGTTTTTTCAGCTGATCGGCGGTCGGCTTTTCGCCAACGACCACAAAAGTCCGTTTTATCTTGTCCCAGTTATCCTCAACGTCGATACCACCCATATTTGCCAGAAGTATCTCCGCCCCTTCGCGGGTGGACTGAACCGCGATGTAATACTCGTCATCATGAGGGATCATTTCGGCAATGATGACCTGAGAGATCACGAGACCATCCACGTCTTTGCCTAAAATCTCCTTCGTAGCTTTCTTGACCCCGCTGATATCAAGATCAACTTTCACCAGACCGCGTTTGAACCTTCCACCTATTGCCTCGTGTGCCTTGACGACCATCTTGCGGTCATTCATCCATTTGTTCGACTCGATAAGATCATCGAGCTGAGAAATGTCTGAAATAACAAGCTGATATGGAGTTTTTACCCCCCATTTCTCGAATAGCCTCATGGCCGGGCCTTCTAAAAGTTTAGCCACTGTACCCCTCCAATATTTTTACGGAAATCCCACAAATCACACAATTTACAAACCACGTATTCTATGTATACCCTAATTTTTTTGTCAACCAAAAATGGCAAAAATGCCAAAAAAAGCGATGCAAACGGTTCCAATATGAACTGAAATGAAAACCGAATCAACTGCAAAAAGGAGAGGCTCCCCATCTGCCTCAAGACATTATCAGCTGAACAGTTCCCTTAAGGGAATATGAATGTCACCGAGCGCGCCGTCGAAGTTCGCCGCGCCGATCTTCACCACTCCGCCGCCGGAACAGGCCGCCTCAATACCGGCTTTCATAGCCGTGCGGGCAACTTCCAGAGAGACCGCGTTCAGCACAATCTCAAAAACCGCTTCAATCCCCTTTTCGAGCTTGCGCCCAGGATTCTTTTTAACGTCAATGGTCGGGCAATAGTCCTCCTGCGTGGATGCCTTCAGGAACGAATAGCGCGAACCTACTCTGCTTGCGGAGGCGACCACCCCCCCGGCGAAAGGGAGAACAAGACCGGCGAGTGGTTCAATAGCCGAAACGGCTTTCTCCGCAGCCTTCAATCCGCTCTTCTGGCTCGAAGCGTATATCCAGAAATTCGCACCACCGATACCTTCACCAATTCTGATGCTCTTCTCCATGACGAACTCCCCCGACGTTATAGGGACCACCACGCAATCGCGTCCGTGCCTCTTCTCTTCATGCTCGAATCCGTTGCCGAAGAGAGCTATCTTCTTCCCAAGCTCCCACGGATCACCTTCGTCGAGGCAGTTGAAAACCATCACGGTCGGCGTAGGCAACGCCACCTGACCGACCCGCTTAATAAGCTCCTTTTCCAGCTTCTCCCTCCTCTTCGCAAAGAAGAGGAGCGCATCCCCAGGTCTTGCGTCTGGTGTTTTGAAATTCTCCCCGCGCGCCTCTATCCCCGCTTCAACGCCGCAGCCGATTATCGAGGTGGCACAACCGACAGCCTTTACGGACGCTTCACGCGCCCACTTGCCGTTTCGCCCTGTGAAATAAAGGCGCGCGAAAGGGGAGCGGAATCCCTCCGCCGACACGTCGTCTATTGAAACTCCGTTTATCTCCATCCGTCTACTCTACACCTTATTGGCAACGCTTCCCCCTTTTACGACAACCGCTGGGTGGGCGAACATTTTTTGAATATCATCCGAAGGGGAGTAAAGTGCGACATCGGCGAAAGAGCCGGCGGATAAATTGCCGATCCTCTTGATCACCGCCGCATTCATGGACCCCGCTTCTTCCGGCAAAAGCGCGCGCGCGGGGGAAGAGCGTGTGATCGACGCTATTTCATGGATAGAAAACTCTTTTTCAACTTCCATAAGTGTGGAATTCTTCAAAGCCTCGCCGTCGAGCGTGGATGCGAACCGCTCCCTCTTTTCCCTCTCCATCAGAGAGGCGATGATAAAAGGATATGCGGAAGGATGTCCGCCCGATGGGTAATCAATTGAGAGGGAGGCTTTGGAAATATCCTTCAATTCCAGAAGAAATTCCATGCCTGCGAGCCAGTAGATCGAATCGTAGTAGCAGTCGTTTCTGAAATTGTACTTGATGGTAGAGTATGGAAAATCATCGCTCCTCCCTATTTCCCTTTTTGCCGTACGGGCGATGCGCCGTGAAAGCTCCTCATCAGCGGTGAGCGAAAAAGTTTCCCCGAAAGATACAGGGCCGAGATCAAAGGTGACGTTTTCATATTGCGAGATCATTTCCGCGGCGAGCTTCGCGCGGGGAACCGGTTTTCCTTTTACGGAATCGAATATGTAATAGGCAAGATGCGAGAGATGACAACGCCGTCCGCCAAGACGCTTCAGGAATTTTTCCAGAGTTTGAATGCTCCCACCCTTCCCCAGATCGGGGAGGTGTATATGCGGAGGGGGGATGTGCGCCACAGTATCAGAACTTAAGAACGCCTCGCACCCGTCGCTACCCACATATTTGAAAGTAAGAAAACCGGGGGCCAGACCGTCATCGCTCCCCCGTGCAAGCTGAAGCGCGAGATGCCGAACAGGAGCGTTTCCGAACGAAGCGCCGCTCCTAAGCCCCGGTTCAACTATTGTCGTGAACCCCATCGAGAGGTAGAGTTCCGCAACCGCTCTGCTACCGAAATTTTCAGGCGGAAAACCGAACCTGCGCGAAGCTTCATCGGCGGCTGTGAGATGTGAATGAATGTCAAGCGCGCCCGGCATGGCGATGAGCCCGGTCGCGTCTACGATCTCTCCGTCATCCCCGGTTGCGGCAAAATTCTCTTTGTCTGATACCGCATCACCCGTTATGTAAATGTCGCTTTGCTCCCCCTCTATTCCGTTTGCCGGATCGTAGAGCTTCGCGTTTTTAATAATCATCAGGCGCGGCGATCCCTACCGCGGAGAGCCGACAGGATTGAACATCGGCTGGTAAGTGAAGTGAACCACTATGTGAAGCCTCTTCTGCGTAATGGTCGCAGGGAAAGGATCGAACGGAACCGCCGCTTTCACCGCGTCGATCGAAGCGGAATCGAGCGAGCTCTCACCCGAGCTCCTGACGATATCAAGCCCCTCCATCTCCCCCGAAGGGAGGAGCGTAAATCTAAGCAGGGTCGTCCCCCCAAGCCCCCTTGAGATAGCTTCGTCGGGATAATACCAGGCGGCTTCGACGTCACGTTTTATTTTGAGGAAATAGGAGGCGTATTTGAACTTTTTAGTGTTCAGCGAAACTATCGCCTCATCTCCTGTCTCATAAAACCCTGCGGGATTATCCCTCACAATTTCGTCGATGCGACTCTTCTCCAGAAATACAGCCTCACGGTCCCCTTCGCTCTGAATGTCGGTCTCTACCCTATCCCTCTCTTTGGCGCTTTTCACCGCGTATTCATCGTGCTCCTTGCTCTTCTGCGCAACCCCCCCTTTATTACTTTCGCTCGCCTCCCCCTTTTTAACCGCGCGCGATGTCCTCATCTCGTTCTTCAGCTCTTCCCCCCCTTTGCTCTCCGAAGCGGAGAGAAGGTCGGCCTCATCCGGGGATTTACTATCTTCTTCCGCTTTTGTTTCGACTATCTTGCCGAAGGGGAAGTTGATGTTGTTTATCTTCGGCTCCTCGATAAAGGTGACCGATATCGGCGGGGGAACCTCTCTTATTTTTATAAGATGTACCGAAAGGAATGCTCCTATCACATGGAACAGGATCGAAAGCAGAATGAACTGCCTCATCTCGAGAAAATAATTCATATACCGGATTTTACCTGCAATCGTGAAGCTAAACCAATATTGGAGACAAGTGACAGGATTACAGACAGAGCCAGGGAGCTTCCCCGATTGAAACGAATAGATATAATATCCAGTTCATACGGCATCTAATTTAAAAAATCTCCTATATTCAATACAACCCGGCGTTTTTTATGGCAGAATGAAGAATAGCGGCAAAAGCATGAAGAGAGGGATTGCTCCACCGTGTATAATTACTGTTTTACAGAATTAAAGCTGAAGGAAACATTATCGTGACCGATATTGACAAGAATATTAAGGTTCTCATCGTGGACGACTCCAAAAGCATGAGAAACATCCTAAAAAAACTGCTGGCGCAGGGGGGGATGACGAATGTCATCGAAGCCGACAGCGGGACTAGCGCGCTTCTGGCGATAAAAAACGAAACGCCCGATGTAGCTCTCCTCGACTGGATACTCCCCGATATCGACGGAATAAAGGTGCTGAGGAAGATCAGGGAAAACCCCGCTTCGAAAAACCTTCCGGTGATAATGCTCACCTCGAAAACCAACAGCGAGAATATTCAATCGGCAAAGGATGCCGGCGTGAACGATTATCTTATTAAACCGGCAACAAAAGACGCCATCCTGAAGGCAGTCGGCAACGTTCTGAAGAATTAGCTACCCGTCCCGCCCCTTTTTCATGAATACGCTATAGGTGTGAATCTTTGAAATAAAAAAAGGGTATGGGAAAGATCCCATACCCTCTGAGAAACTTACGTTAAGCTAAAAAGCTTACCAAGTTGCTCCGCCTTTTGCTGAATCCCAATGAAAAACACCTTCGGGTGCTGCTGTTCCAGAGGAATGGGATGCTTCAGCAGACCAGGTAACGTTGTCAATAGGTGAAGCGCCAGCAACAGAGCTTGGAAAATTTACAGTAATTTGTAAATCAGCTACATAGCCATATGGGGCCAAGTCTAAATTGCAACCAGCATACGTGTTGTTTGTTACATAACAAGCTTCCATCGCAGTAGCAACTGTAGCGAGCATCGATTTTGCAGATGCATCGTTAGCCGATTTTTTGTATGTAGAGAACTGCGGGATCGCGATAGCCACGAGGATACCGATGATCGCGACAACGACCAGCAGCTCGATAAGAGTAAAACCCTTTTCGCCCTTAAACACGTTTCTCATTTTTTCCATCATCAAAAATACCTCCTAATAAATAATTAATGTTATCCATCGAACTAACAACTATTCGACTATCTGGCTAGGTGTAAATGCAATAGGGATGCCAACCGTTTGATAATAACATATTATCTTAATAAACAACAAGATAGAGATGTTTTACGCAAAATATTCCTGTAACAAGACGTTTTTATATCTAAAATGCGGACAATTTTTGTCATTCGTGACAAATTTTGTCATCCGACATGCAAATGTACAGCCAAAGACCATCAAAAACAGGTTTTAATAATATATCTTCAACTCTCCTTTATGTTTCAATCAGGATGGCATAGAGTTTACGCTTTGAACCGGATAGACAATGGAAAAAGAATTTAACAACTGCATAAAACTGACGATGTATACAAAACCAGAGTGCTCCCTCTGCGAGAAGATGAAAGAGGTTATCCTCGATGTCTCAAAAAACAGCCCGCTCACGCTGGAAGAGATAAATATCTCCGGCAATCAGGAACTGGAAAAAAGTTTTGGTGAGAAGATACCGCTCCTCTTTTACGGCAAAGAGGAACTCGCCATGTATAAGATAAGCAGGGCGCAACTAATTCATAAATTAAAAACCCTCTCCTGACATGGCGCATATCAAAAAGAGAGAACTGGCCCGGATGTTTTTCAGAATGAACCACTTTAATGAAAAAGGGAGGAGCCGCTTCCTCTTCGTTTTTCTCTTTCTAGCCGCACATCTAATATATGTTTCCGAATCAGGCGCTGAAAAACCGCATTTCCAGGGGGAAAAAATAATCCTTGAAGGATTGGCGCACAGCTACCGGCTGGAACTCGATAAGGCACAGGAAGTTTTCAAAAAACTCAAGCTCCTCTACCCCGGCTCCCCATCATCCCTCTTCTATCCTGCCGCGATATCGTGGGGAGCGGTGGAATCGGACCTTCGATGGAGACGTATAGCGGAGCTTCACGCAGACAGTAAAATTGAAAGAGAACTACCGACTCACTCAGCGGAGAGGCTGATAAAGGATATGCGCGATACGATAACCAAATGCGCCAAGATAATTGAAACCAGGCCGGATGATTTCGAAGCGCTTTTTTACACCGCCGGGGCGTACGGCTTTACGGCGCGGATGGAGTACTACAGCGGCAACTACATATCCGCGCTCATCGATGGAAAGAAATCGGCTGATCATTTTGAAATATTGCTCAACAAGCATCCGGAAAGAGCAGACGCGAAACTCGGCCCGGGAGTATACAAATATTACATCGGCGGTCTATCAAGCCCGATGAGGTACTTGATAGCGATGCTCGGGCTGGAAGGTTCAAGGAGCGAAGGACTTGATCTTATGGAGACAGCGGCCCTGAGATCGACGCTATCAAGAGTCGAAGCGGCCGATTTCCTCACGCGGATCTACAGGACGAGCGAGGGGGACACGAATAAGGCGCTCGAATGGGCTAACCTGCTGGAGGAGTTTGCCCCCGGATCGCCATTGGCTGACTACCACCGCCTTATAATCCATCACAACAGCGGCAATTTCTCCTCAGAAGCGGAGAGCGCCGAACAGCTCCTGAAGAAGATGGAAAAACTCCCCGACTCCATTAAAGGGGATTGGGAGCCACTTTTGAACTTTACCATCTGTTCCGCCATGATTGAAAAGGGGGACGCAAAAAAGGGGGTAGAATATTGCCGGAAAGGGTATGAATCGCCTAAAGCCGGAAATTGGCTGAAAAGCGAAATTCAGCCGCACTTTAAACGGACAACGGTAATTAAAAACGCGCGATAGGAAACATGGTCATTGAAGATATTAATAATTAAGATAAGTTCTCTCGGCGACGTGGTGCACGGCTTTGCGTTCGTAAACAGGCTCAAGGAGATAAAGCCGGACGCCGCTGTAGACTGGGTAGTGAGCGATGTTTATTCCGATCTTGTCGATAATCTGGATGGGGTCGGCAGGACGATACCGTTTCGCAGAAGCGCCTGGGGGCGCAACTGGTGGAAACCCTCCACGCTTAGGGAAATTGCTTCCTTCATCCTCGACATCAGAAAATCTAAATACGATGTCTGTCTTGACCTGCAGGGACTTTTCAGAAGCGGGGTAATTGCCTGGCTATCCGGCGCGAAGCTGAGGGCAGGGTTCGCCGACGCAAGGGAAGGGAGCCGCTATTTCTACCAGAAATATATCGAACCTCCTTTAGGAAAAAGTTTTTCAGAAAATGAAACGGCAACTAGTCATCATCACGCAGTAGATAAGATCATGCAGGCGTTAAAACTGTTCGATGTTCCGGTACCGGAACGGGCAGACTTCAGCTTCACCATCCCCCCCCAAGTTACAGACGCCGCTAAACGACTTATTAAAGAGGCCGGCATTGAAGAGTATGCGGTATTTCATGTTGGAGCGAGATGGAAAACGAAGATGTGGCCGGAAAATAATTGGCGCGAATTTGCCGGTCGCTTTCAGAGCGAAACCGGAATCCCCGTGGTTTTCACCGGTTCCCCGACGGATTCTGCGATAGTTGAAAGGATCATCTCCGGATTGAGTGGAAGATTTTTAAATTTTTGCGGCAAGGGTAATCTCATTTTTCTCTCCGCCATACTAAAGGGGGCGAAGATGATGGTGACTGTCGATTCGGGACCGATGCATCTAGCTTCAGCGTTCAATATTCCGATCGTTTCGCTGTTCGGCCCCACCTCACCGGAAAAAACCGGCCCCATTACCGGAGGGAAAAATCATAATTTTCAGGTTCAGATCGACTGCGCCCCCTGCTTTAAAAAGGGGTGCGAAATCTCCCCGAACTGCATGGATATGCTGACACCGCAGAGCGTAATGGAGAAAATCCCCGCCTACTTTAATAAATAAACGCTTGTTTTTCCCAATAGTTTTGCATTCTAAAAAAACTAGGAGATAATGAAAGGGTTATTTTATTTGCAGCGACTTGAGAATCATACAGTAGATGGAGCTACTAGAATTTAGTGCACGTCAGCCTGCAGGCTGGATGGCACACCTGTAAAAATGCGCAGTTCAATGCGTTTGAAAGGTTCAGAGAGGATGGGAGAAAACGCAAAGAAAACCGTGCTCCTTATCGAAGATGATAAGGGGACCAGGGAGACGATTTCGCGGATAATTACCCATTTTTGCGGTCATGACGTCGTGGAAATGGAGAGCGGCGAAGATGGGTTAAAGTTTTATAAAAACCCGCAAAACCGGTTTGACGCGATAGTGTGCGACCTTATGTTGCCCGGCATCAGCGGCAGGGAGATCGCCCAGTACAATTTCGAGCATAAAAAGGTTCCTCTGGTAGTCCTGTCCGCATTTTCCGACGCAAAGCTCGGTTTAAAACTTCTTGAGTACGGGGTGGAGGACTATCTTCTAAAACCGACCGACTCTACAGATTTTTCCCTGATCATCGAAAAGGCGATTGAACGCAAAGTAAAAAAGGGGAGCGACGGTTACGACGAATCCCTGTATGGAGGGAACCTTGCGTCGCTGGTAATCTCCTCAAAGATGACGGAGCTTGCGGTCGCCAACAGCTGGATAGCTACGAAGATAGAGCCGGTAGTCTCGAGGGAGGAGAGGATAAAATTTGTAAACTTCACCGGCGAATTCCTGCTGAACGCGCACGAGCATGGCAACCTGAATTTTGGAGAGGAGTTGAAAGCCAAACTTCTGGAGGAAAACATTTTCGATATGGAAGTCTCCATGAGGGAAAGCAACTCCAACAAGAAAGTTTCGATCAACATCTCCGTGATCAAGGGGCAGATAGCATTATCCATTACGGACGAAGGTGATGGATTCAACTTTGAACGATATCTCTCAATGACAGGCAAGGAAATTTCAGAACGGATAGAAATGCTGAACGGAAGAGGCATAATCCTTGGCAGACACTATTTCGACAAGATCCAGTACAGCAACGGCGGTTCAACCGTACTTCTAGTAAAGAATATTCTATATAAAAATATGAGCTGATGCCTTCCTGATGAGGAGGTGTTCCTTCAAATGCTCCGATACAAAAAGCGGCAGAGACGCTATATGTATTTTGATTTCAGCTGGCCGCAGGCCGCCTCAATATCGCCCCCCCTGTTTTTTCTGATAAGGGCGGCAATGCCATGCTTCACCAGTTCCTTCTGAAATTCAACCACCTTTTCATCCGGCGAAGGGAAGAATCTGGCGCTCTCCCCCGGGTTGAAGACTATCAGGTTTACCTTCGCTTTCAACTTGCCGATGGCCCTTGCCAGTTTGCCTGCCTCTTCCCGTGAATCGTTTATCCCCTTGAGCATTATCACTTCGAACGTGATCTGCCTGTACGGCCTAAGCGGATAGAGCGCCAGCGATTTCATCAGAGCGCCGACCGGATACTTCCTGTTTACAGGCATAAGCTCGGTGCGTATCCCTTCGTCCGCAGAATGGAGCGATACCGCGAGGTTCACACCTCTCCCTTCCTCTCCGAGCTTCTCCAGCATCGGGATTATTCCGACTGTCGAAACGGTGATCCTTCTGATGCCGATGCCGAACCCATCCGGCGAGTTGAATATCTCTATTGAATCGATCAGGTTCCTGAAATTGTCGAGCGGCTCGCCCATCCCCATGAATACTATATTTGTAAGGGGGCGCCCCCTGGCAATGCTCTCTTCGTTCTTCAGCATGACAAACTGGTTTACTATCTCCCCTAAAGAGAGATCGCGCGAGAACCCCTGACTCCCGGTGGCACAAAACGCACAGCCGAACTTGCATCCTACCTGCGTCGAAATGCAGGCTGTACCCCTCTCACCGTCCGGAATGTATACGGCCTCTATAGAGAGCGAATCCTTCAGCCTGAAGAGGTATTTCGATGTTCCGTCCTCCGACTCCTTTCTCTCGATGATCTCAAGCCCCTCGGCGGTATATTTTTCCGCCAGCTTTTCGCGCATTTTTTTAGAAAAATTGGTCATCCCCTCTATCGAAACAACCGATTTGGAATAGAGCCAGTCGCACAGCTGCTTCAGGCGAAACGGCGGCTCCCCCATTTCCGAAATGACCGCACCCATTCCTGAAAGTGGAATATCCTTCAGATTTATTTTATCCATATTAATGCGTCCGAAATCCTCAAATTGTAAAACATGCTTCAGGCATCAAACGTGCCGACATACGGCAGAAGATGGCGGACATTATAAACCATTAGCAGTCCGATTATTTTTATTCGCTCCATTTTAACTCGTAAAACCTCTAATATTTGCGTGTCGGCATCGCAAACCAAATGAAATACTTGAATTTTCTGAAAAACTTCCCATAATGGCTAGGCGTGCCGAGGTGGTGGAATTGGTAGACACGCAGGACTCAGAATCCTGTGCCTTCACGGGTGTGGAAGTTCGACTCTTCTCCTCGGCACCAACTTTCTTTTCTCCCAATTTACAGGCACTGCGGCGCTGATAACGAACAAGTTATCAGGTAAAGGGATCCTGCTGATCGTAGATTATGTTGTAAAGAAGCGGAGTTCCTTCAAAAACAGTCGGCTTCGGTATCAGCGACTGCGAAACAACCTTCAGCCAGTTTACGTCCGGCTGCAATTCACGAAGCTTCCCGTCGCCCGGCGGCGTTGAATGTTCGTTATGGGTATAAACTATTCGGAGGATCCCGACGCCGCCATCCTTCGATTCATTTAAAAGATAATTCCGCCGGAAATTCTTGATATGCTGGAATCGCTCCCCGTTGTCCATCTCTTTTACATGCTCCTTGGGTATCTTTACCAGACAATACTTCGTGATACCCTCCTCAGAGATCTTCGTAAGCGTCCTTGATTCGGAGCTGTTCACATAAACCGTGGATATATGACTTGCAGAAGACAGAAGCTGGTATGCAACCAGAGCGGCGGTGCGCCTGCCGGAAACAGTATGATGAAAGCTGTAATACTCGAACAGTTTTTCCACCATCTCCTCGGCGTACTCCTCCCCCTTCTCGTACAGATCCTTTGAAACATACCTGAGTTCCTTGCCAAGCGCCTCTGCAGCAAAATCTATCAGCCAGTCGATCCTCACATGGAAGTGGCTGAGAGAAAATCGAAGTTTGCTCTTCGTCGATTGATCCGGCTGGATCAGCAGTGCATAGTCGACCGGGAGAAGTGCCTTTATCAGATCGAGAAACCTCTTGTGTTCAAAATTCTTCTGGGTCTTTAAAAGTTCTGGAGCCACCCTGCTGGAGCCGAGTACGATATCCGGGAGATTCTCCTTCGTTACCTTGTTGTTATCAAAATACCGGATATATTTCTTCAAGTGAGGTTCGACAGGTTTCTCGCAGAATAGAATAATGAAACCCTCTATCTGCTCGTTTTCCGCCTCGGTAACTTTCCCTTTCGGCTTTAGCTCGCGCTTCTCAACAAAACGGTACTCCTGACCGCTTTTTTTGATGTTCGCGTATGGATCAAGAATTCCATACTGTAAAAGGGAGTAATCCAGTTCATTTCGTAAAGTTTTATATAAATTTCGTTGCAGCTTTTCTTTTCTGCTCAGTTCGAAATCAGGTTTCCACACACTCTATCCCAGCCATTAAGTGCAATAAAACATACACACTAGTCACGTAAAAACAAAAAATATTATAATATTATCTACTTATTTATCCATTCTGAGTATAACACTTTGTTTTCTCGGCTACAAGCAGGAATAGCTATTATTTTCCAGTTATGTACAGTGTAACTATTTTTCATATATCTACATAACCTGTAACTTGCGGACAGTCTTTTAAAGCTGATATTTGAATGATTTAGCTATTTGTAAGGCAAAAAATATATCCTATTGTGGAAATTAATATATAATTATAAGGTATTATGTGGAAGCCACTGACAATTTCTCTCCTTATTTCTGCCACCATGCTGTATGCGCCTAACGGAAGCGCTGAAACCGACCGTTCTAACGAAACATACAGGAAGGCGGCAGATTACTACAACAATCTCTTCCTTTCCCGGAAAAAGTATCCGCGCGAAAAATGGATGAAATCAATCTCCCTTTTCAAGGATGTTTACCTAAAATACCCGAAGGGGGGGAAAGCTCCGGAAGCGCTATTTATGACCGGCAAGATATATCAGGAACTGTACTTCGAACATAAAAACAGCCCAGACAGGGAAAACGCCGTAACAATTTTCAGAGTGCTGGCAACCGGTCACTCATACAGCCATCTTGCGGATGACGCGCTGTTTCGTACCGGAGAGATATACGCCTTCGACGATGATAATGAAACAGCCCTTTCATACTATCGAAGCGTGTTGCGATGGTTTCCCGAAGGGGATATGGCTATCAAGGCAATGGAAAAAATTAAAGATACCGAAACCCAAAGCGTGAGAAAAAAATCGCTCCCTGGCGATAAAACAAAAAAACGGCTTCGTCGTTTTGCCACTCTGGATTCGATCAGATACTGGAACAACGAAAACTACGGAAGGGTCGTTTTTGACGTAAGTAAGATGGTTAATTACAAAATTTCCCGCTCTACGTCAGCATCATCGCTTACTATCGATCTTATCGGAACCCGCATGAAAAAACCGGGAGAGCTGGTAAGAAAGAAATCAGGCATCATCAAATCGATTATTACCAATCAGCCGGAAAACGATATTACAAGAATTGAAATTTCCGTGACGGACAAACATTCTATCAACTCCATGGAACTGGTGAATCCAAGCAGGATCGTTATTGATATTTACGCCGACAACGGAGAACAGGCGGCCTCAGCCGCTCCGTCTGAAACAGAAACCATCAGCTCCACCGATAACGGGGTACGTCTTAAAAGGATACCGGACATTGAAAAGCACTCTCCGCTTAGAAGAACCGGGAAAAACGTCGTAGCCGACACAAACGGCATTTATAAAAAGGCTCAAAACCGGATATCAAAAAATTCCGGCGTTCCGGATCTTGCCCCTCCGGTTGGTGCGGACCCCGCGCTTCTTGCAGCGGGGCTGGTCTCCAGCGGATCTGAAAGCACCAATGGCAATAGAACATCCGACAGAAGAGATGAAAACAAATTGGAAACGGCAAGCATGAATTTCCCCGAATCGTACAGAGGGAAGGTGATAGTCATCGATCCGGGCCATGGCGGTAAGGATCCCGGTGCCGTAGGGAAAAACGGTTTAAAGGAGAAAGACGTCGCGCTTGATATAGGGATAAGGTTAAGGCGTATTCTGAAGGAGCAGTGCAGATGCAGGGTTCTTATGACCAGGACCAAGGATGTATACATGCCCCTTGAAGAAAGAACGGCATTTGCAAACACTTCAAATGCGAATCTTTTCGTTTCGATTCACGCCAATGCAAATCCCAAAAGCAATGCGAAGGGGGTCGAAACATACTTTCTAAGCCCAGCCAACAGCAGAGAGGCGATGTTCACCGCCGCTCGTGAAAATATGATCGCATCCGGGAACAGAAATATTGAATCTAACGATATCTCCTTCATCCTTTCCGACATGTCGAATACTGAAAAAATAAATCAATCAAGCAGAATGGCGGAAAGCGTGCAGGAAGCACTGGTGGATACGCTAAGAGAGAATAAATACCGTACGCAGGATAACGGTGTGAAAAGCGCCATGTTTTATGTACTTCACGGGGCAAGAATGCCATCAATTTTGGTGGAAACAGCGTTCATTTCAAATAAGAATGAGGCTGAGAACCTGAAGAAAGCAACATTTCGCGAAAGGGTCGCCAAAGGCATAGCGATAGGGGTGCGAGATTTCGCGATTGAATCACGCCTTGCCTTAGCGCAATAAAAACCTTGCCAACAACTTTGCTTTCCAAATTTTTTTCCATCATGACTTTACGCTGCATATCTATAATTACCGTAATCATTTTTATATATTTGCCATCCGATGCTCAAGCCGATACGGTCTATATAAAACCAATTCGCCTGTTACTGCCGGGGGATGTCGCCTGCCTCGGCTCAGGTTCGCTAGACAGCCGCTCAGAAGCACCGGATATACATAAACCCGCAGTTATGGGAGCCTTCGGAAATCTCCTCTCCCTCAGCTATGAAAGAGAAAACCTTTTAAACGAAAAATCCTCCGCAGGAAATACTCGGATAAAATCGTACACGCAGAGCCTTATACTCATATACCAGCCGGAATTATTCGGAATAAATAGCTCTCTTGGCGTGTCGGCTGACAGTTTTGCCGGGGACTATGAACTCCCTTCATACGGATCTCCCCAGTCGGTAAAACTCGAACAGACAAACAACAGGAGAAGTTTCGCATTCTCTATTGCGCCTGGAGCCAATTTTCTTTTCGGAGCGGGCATCGATTACGACAATGACATCGATCACACCTTTTACAATTTGATCTATCTCCCCGCGGAAGGGGTCGGCATCGGATTTAGAAAATATTTCAATTCAGGAAGCTTCAACAGTTCGCTTTACTCGGGAAGCAACTTTGCCGAAAATTCATATTTAATTTCTGAATACATCGAAGAGTTCGGAGTGAGGGTAGGGGTGCCGGAGAAATTTACCGCTGAAACCGGATTCGGCAAGGGAGAAAAAACGGATTACCGCTCCATGCGTGTGAAAATCCATCCTTACGGAAGATTCACAATTGGAGCGATTTTTGATGAAATTCAATTCAAATCGCGATCAGAAATAAGTGTCAATGAAAATCCGGGGGGCTATTTCAGCACGGAGGCGAAACTTGACAGGATAAACGTCACCGGGGACTATATTCTCTCCGATGGCTCAAATGCGCTTTTCGGCTACGAAAAATCTACACTCGCCGCAAATATTGCCGGAAGCATCGACGGAAAATATGTTTCATCATTCTGGGAAAATCTTTTTTCGGGCAAAAGATATATTAACGGCGCTCTTTCATCCGATATCCGGCAGACGCACATAGGTATTACCTCCTCTGAAGAAAAACGGCTTTCATGGAGCGGCGGAGCAAGGTATATCGAAATTATTCCCGGAGGAGGATTTAACCACTGGACAACCCCACCTATCATCCCTATAGGAAAATTTAACGAACAGGAAAATATTCTCGCCTATGGCGAATCCACATTTGCGGCCCTCTTTCTAGGCACTACCTTGAGAATGAATCGCTTCGACATCAAATACGGCATTGCGCAGATAATACCAATCGCGGTGACGAGAAAAACCTCCGATGACGCGGAAGAGGTAACCGGCGCGAGCCAGACAAAGGATATAGACATCTCCAAATGGCAGGACGAACTGGCCAGAGACCAGGGTGGAAATCTTCAAAGAATCGAGCTCACCTGGCACTTCTGAACCAACAACCGCTCTCATATAAAGGAAAAAAGAGCGTACATCAGTTGGCAAGAATGAGGCGAACGAAAACTACTGAAGCTTATTAGAAAATAATGCGGGCGGCCTTTTTTAAAAGAACCGCCCGCATATTAGATCGAATTACTTCCAGTCGGCGGGAACGCCGTTCGGGAAGAGGCCGTTAAATTTGTCGTTAGCCGGCCAAACTATATTGTCGTTGAAACATACCTCCGTAAAGTTCGGGTCCGTATAAGAGCACATCGGCTGGTTGAAAACCCACGAATCATAGACGTTATAGGTACCTCTGTAGTTGAATGTCGGGAGATTCGTCCTCTCAACCGGCGTCACACCTAACTGTGAAATGTTCACGTCGAACGACTCCGTCCTGTTGCACCCAGCGTCCCACTCCGCGTCTACAGAGATGATGGAAAGCGACGTCGTAGAAGACGCCACGGTTATCGTATTGTCGCAATAGAGGGTAACCGAATCCGCCGGGTCGTACTTGTTCGTGAACTTGACCTGCCCAGACAGAGCCAGTTGCACCATGTCTATCAACTTCCACATGTTGGCTTCGTCTTCAGCTTCCTGTGCCGGATCCGGGTTGTTCGGATCTGGACTTGTTGGTTTTATATCTGCCCATTTGATGGCTCCCTCTGCCGCCTGTGCTGGGGTCTCTGCCTTTATGAAAACAAGCGCCTTCTCGAAATTGTCCACGGCGGCGCGGAGTGCTGAAATAGCGCTGGACATCTTTGTCTTACCGGTGGTCTTCAAGGTAAAGTTATTTGAAGCGTCTATAGTGTTGTCGATTGTAACAAGCGTCGGCATCGGATCCACGGACCATGACGCGTGGGCGCCATTGAAGATGCTCATCGGATCCGCTTCCACTATCGCGTAATCAATCTCCAGGTTATAGGCAGTCGCAACAAGGAGCACCCCTTTCACGACACTCAAGGCGGCATCCGCGAGAAGGAATTCGCCATCATCCAGGACGACGCTCGGGTCCGGGGTCGTACCGCAACATGGAGGAGTAGTGAATGTATAGCCGGTGTTCTCCACGACTCGAAGCTGCCTCAATGACGATTCGACCACCGGAAGAATGTCTGTTTCCACGATAGACTGGATTTGGGAAATCTTGTAGGCGGTAGCTGGTATGGTGCTAGCAAACTTCTGTGCGCTTTCGACCATTGCCGGCTTGTCCTTCGGAAGGCTCTCCTTCAGTTTAACGAGAAGCCCCGTTAGGTTAGCGATTCCCGAATTCCTCTTCGTTGGTTTCATAATGGTCGTTCCAGAATTTGCGAACAAGTTAACTATGTCAATGATTTGGATGGTAGTTCTCGGATCCAAGATCGGATTGTTCACCGGATCTGAAGCAAAGGAGTTAACCATATTTGTTACCGTTGTGTTGTTCATGAGATCCACTAGGTTGGTGAACGCGACACCGAAGTTAGCCGTCCGGTCGAGGGGGTTTTTTGCCAAGGCTTCCTTATACTTGAGGTTCGCATCCGTATATTTCTCTGCTTCGAGGAAGGCGTAGGCCTCGGCGTTGATGGCGGTTACATCTTCACTCTTCACCGCCGGGGATGTAGTAACGCTATCCTTGATATCGATAACCACTGTTGTTACATCCTCTTCCTTCATACCGCTCTCCTGGAACGTTGAATTCGGGTTCTGTATGTAGTTGGTGATAGCGGTGGTAACGCCGGTCGTTCCCGTATCCGGCGCGAGTACCGCAGTTGTCCCGTCTACCTGGTATGTAATTTCCACGGTCCCCTCTTTGCCGTCGAAAGCACCGTCGCTGAAGTCTTTTGCGAGCGCTTCAAGAAGCACACCGGGATCCGCCAGGTTCTGGTCGGCCGCCTGCTGTGTGAACGCGCCGAGAATAAGTCCGAGCTTCGTACCGTCCGGGTTGGAGGTTACCTCATCCTTTTTGTCGAAGTTTACCTTCAGTACCATCGGGTTTGATGTAAAACCGAAATGCTCCTTGACCTTTGTTGTCGCATCAGAAATCGCGGCAGAGAGGGAAGTTGGAGCGAAGAGAGCCTTTTGAACGGCAGGTTTTGCCGAAAGGCTTTTCACGGCCCTGCTGTCAATGAATGTCGATATAGGCGTGATGGCAAGCGACTCCGCCGCGGAGGAGACTTCCGGGGAATTCATATCCACGATAGCGGAGTATTTTACCGTGTTTGTTACCGTAGCCTGCGTAGCCTCACTCTTATATGTACCTTGCGTAACCTCTACGCGATACACTCCGGCGTCATCACATGCGGCAGGATCTGCCGACCACGTACCGTCGGATGCGGTAAATGCGGAGGCAAGCTCAGTATCATTCTCGCCGGTGGCTGTCACGGAATAGATCTTTACGTTGGACGCCTCCATGACGCCCTTCACAGCGGTACCCCCCATGGCACACGCGCTATTGGCCTTTTTATCCTCGGCAGGAACAAAGATTCCGCACGATAGGACGAATATAGACAAACTAGAAAAAATAAATAATTTTTGCCTCGAAATTGTGAACATGCAATGCCTCCAAAACGGATTTTATAACCTGATAAACCAGCCAAAAACCAAAACGCCAAGCACCTTCAGTGCATCAAACTATCGTATTTCCAAGTTACGCTAACGCATTTGCTTTGTCAAATTCAGATACATAATTTATAAAATGGCATAAATAGGTCATACATCTACCACATCAATTTATCTCTGAGCGCAGAGAATGGGCCTGCCCAGGTATTAAAATACTTTGGGAAAAAGCCTTGTTGATTTCACTTATGAACGTTTGTTCGGGAATCCGCTCCATATCTCCTGGGGGAATATGATGCTTTTCGTGAACGGTATCTGCGGAACATCCTTTTCGGTATTCAGGTTAATTCCATGTTTCTGGTAAGCCTTATAAACGAGTTGACTGCAGTAAAAGGAATCCTCTCTCTCCGAATCGAGAAAATTAAGGTTGTACGGCTTTCCGGCATTTACCTGGGCTAGGCAGTAATTTGCCACACTGATACGGATCTTCTCCTGTTCGGCACCGCTGTATTTTGAACCGTTCAGCGGGTAGACTATTCCATAAAAGGTATCATGAACCCCCCTCGCGGCGGCCATCGCTGAAGAATTCCACACACTGTCGGCAGAGTAGGCGATAGCCTTCAGTTTCGCGCCAGCTTCCACGCAACGGCCATTCGGCCCGACATACATCGCCACATGATCCACCTCGCCGGGAACCAGTTTCCCGATAAGGCGCCATATCTGGCCGCCGATAACAGTTTCATCTCCATTGGTGGTGCAGATAAGATCACCGGTGGAAAGAGGAACTCCGTTAATCGAATATGTATGAATCATGTCAACTTCTCTTTCCATGAACTTCCCCTATTTCCCGAATAGTTTATAAATATATTTTAAAACCCTTGTGACGATTCCCGGCGGCTCGGCCTTTATAGTAGGAAAACCGCTCCATATTTCCTGCGGTACAATGATGCGTTCCGTCCCGGCAAGTAGAGGAATGCCGATCCCCGTGTTCAGATTGATCCCATGCCTCTGGTATGCCTTGTATGCGAGCTGACTGCAGTAAAATGTCTCTTCATTTTCGGAATCGAGAAAATTCATGTTGTACGGTTTTTCGGCTTTTGCCTGGGCCAGGCAGTAATTTGCAATATCAACTCTGATCTTGACCTCTTCGTTTGCCGGGTATTTGTTTCTGTCGATCGGTTTGGAGACCCCGTAAAAGGTGTCGTAAAAATTTCTCTCTTCCCCCATCGCCTTCGAATCCCACCGGTTGTTTTGAACATTAAATGTAACTACCTTTTTCTTCGGCCCGGCTTCCACGCAACGCCCGTTCGGTCCGACATAAACCGCGATATGGTCCACATCTCCCGGCAAAAGCTTGCCAACCAGCTTCCATATTTCGCCGGAAAGAAACGCGTCGTCGCCATTTGTTGTGCAGATAATATCCCCGGTTTGAAGAGTTATCCCGTTTATGACGTAGGAATGCACCCTATCTACTTCCAATTCCATAATACCTCCACGAAAGAAAATGAACTTTGCAAATATTATTATCACGCAATTGCTATCCGGTCAAATAATTTATGTATTTTGCATTACATATGATCAAAAGATCCATCTCTGGCATGGAATTTTCCCACGATTACTGATTATGAAATCCGTGCATATTATTGATAAAAATATGAGAAAAGTATTATCCACATTGACTGTGGATAACCTGTTGGCAAGCCAGCCAAAAGGTACAGAAAAACCGCGTAAATACTGGATTTTTAATATATTGATGAAAGATTCATCGCCATGATAACACCTAATATATCAATAAGATAACTTATTCATTTTTTTTGTATCGTTTTCCCCGGTCAAATTTCACCGTTTCGATAAAAGTTATCAACAACTTTTTACAACCTATTGCAAATTAAAGGCAAAACCGATATCTGGCTACCGTTAAAAGGTATGGTCGAAAAGGATAAATTTTCAAGTTGGCATGCGGTTCTTTATTGCGTAAGTCAAAATTTGTCGGAAAACCGGCGACAAATCACAACATTTAACCAAAAGAAACATTCTTGTGTAGCGGGAGCTGACAATTTTTTCACAAACTAGCCAGATTGATCGGGGAAAATTTCCCTGAATGCGACTCTCAAGGTCAAACGACGATATTTATCAGCTTTCCAGGCACGACAATTATCTTTCTAACGATCTTCCCTTCGATTTCCTTCGCAACTTTCTCTTCCTTTACTGCCATATTCTTTAAATCATCCTCGGAAGTGCTTGGTGAAACCTCGAGCCTCGCCTTCAACTTCCCGTTGACCTGCACAACGATGGTCAAAAGTTCGGAGGCTGTAAACTCCTCCACATATTCCGGCCATTTCTCGTTTGTAAGATAAGCCTTGTTACCAAAGAGAGCATAAAACTCCTGGGTGAAATGCGGAATTACCGGATGAAGAAGTTTTAAAAAATCTATCAGCGTCCGCCTCAGCTCAGCTCTTTCCGTTCCGTTGGCAGGTTTGAAATCGTTTAGAAAATTCAGCAGTTCCATTCCCGCGGCAATGGCGGTATTGAAATGCGCCCTCTCCCCGATGTCGACGGTAATTCTCTTGATGGTGAGATGATGCATCCTGCGCAGCTCCCGCCCTTCCTTAGAAAGTTCACCTTCGGTCGGCGCTTCCTTTTTGAGTTCATCTATCCATTTCATATACAGACGGTGAAGACGCGTTATGAACCTGTATCCCCCCTCTACGCCGCTATCGTCCCATTCCAGATCCTTTTCCGGAGGGGACGCGAAAAGAATGAAAACACGCGTCGTATCGGAGCCGTATTCCTTCATTATGTCGTCTGGATCGACTACGTTCCCCTTTGACTTGCTCATCTTTGCGCCATCTTTTATCACCATCCCCTGAGTGAGAAGATTTTGAAAAGGCTCATCCTCGCCATGCAATCCGATGTCGCGGCAAAACTTGTTAAAAAATCTAGCGTAGAGGAGATGAAGCACCGCGTGCTCGATCCCGCCTATATATTTGTCGACCGGGAGCCAGTAATTCAGATCATCCCTGTTGGCAGGCATTGATACCGAATCTGGGGAGAGGTATCGGTAAAAGTACCATGACGAATCTATAAAGGTATCCATCGTATCTGTTTCCCGTTTCGCCCCCCCTCCGCACGAAGGACACGCTACATCCGTAAATGATTTCAATCCAGGGAGTGGCGACTTCCCCCCTTCGAGGAGGTCGATCTCTATAGGCAGAACAACCGGGAGCTGTTCTTCAGGGACGGGGACGGCTCCGCATTTACCGCAATGGATGATCGGGATAGGCGCCCCCCAATATCTTTGGCGGCTTATCCCCCAATCGCGCAAACGGTAACTGATGGTTGCCTCGCCGATGCCGTTCGCGGCGAGCTTTTCGACAATTTTTCTTCCGCACTCTTCGTTATCCATGCCGTTGTAGGCGGCGGAATTTATCATCTCGCCGTTGCCGGAGAATGCCTCACATACTTCCGCTTCTGCCTCTTCACCCTTCTTCAGGATCACCTTGCGAATATCGATTTTGTACTTCTTCGCGAAATCGAAATCCCGCTGGTCATGAGCCGGAACGGACATGATCGCCCCCGTCCCGTATTCGATGAGAATGAAATTAGCCAGCCAAACAGGGATCTTCTCCCCGTTAACAGGATTGATAGCATATCTCCCGGTGAATACACCCTGCTTCTCGGTTTCATCAGCGGTACGGGATTTCATATCCTGACGTTTCATTGATTCGATGAAAGCGGCGACCTCCCTCTCCTGCTCCGTGCCTGCTGAAAGTTTATTTGCCAGTTCGTGTTCGGGAGCCAGCGCCATGAAAGTCGCTCCGAAGAGAGTATCCGGCCTCGTGGTGAATATTTATCTTCTCATTCAATCCCTCAACCTGGAAAATTACCCTCGCCCCGTGGCTCTTTCCTATCCAGTTTTTCTGCATTGTTATGACCCGCTCCGGCCACTTGCCGGCCAGTTTATCAAGATCCTGCAGAAGAGCCTCCGCGTAGTCGGTAATCTTCAGGAACCAGCCGTCCTGCTCCCGCTGAACCACGGGATTATCGCAACGCCAGCAGAGTCCCTGCTGTACCTGCTCATTGGCAAGAACGGTACCGCAGTCTTCGCACCAGTTGACCGCTGTCCGTTTCCTGTATGCAAGATTGTTTTTGAACAGCTGAACAAAGAGCCACTGTGTCCAACGGTAATACTCCGGCAGGCAGGTGGCGACCTCGCGGCTCCAGTCATACGATATGCCGAGATTTTTAATCTGCTTCCGCATGTCGGCGATGTTTGAAAGCGTCCATTTATGCGGATGGGTTTTGTGTTTGATAGCCGCGTTCTCGGCAGGGAGGCCGAATGCGTCCCACCCGATAGGATGGAGAACATTTTTTCCATTCATTCTCAAAAAGCGCGCAAGGATATCTCCAATAGTATAGTTGCGGACATGCCCCATATGGATTCGACCGGAAGGGTAGGGGAACATTTCGAGGAGATAGAATTTCTCCTTTGAAGGGTCGTTATCAACCTTGTCCGCACCGGATTCCAGCCAGAACTTTTGCCATCGGGATTCTACCTCCCGAAAATCGTATTTTGCTTCCATAACCCTCATCAAACAGAAAATGTTCTGATGAGATTACCACCACTCCCTATTGCTGGCAACAGAACTCTGATAGAAAAGATTTTTTTCTGTCGGCTTGAGATTACCTGAACTTGATTTTTGCCGTCAGGCACAAATTCAAATTGCCAAAATCGGCGGGGAAACAGCCGTGATGATATCGATCAGATTATAACCTGCGAAAACGCCCTACCTAAAAAAACAGTCCCGACAAGCAACATGCCAAACAAAATGAGATAAATAAAAAGCCTCATTACTCCAGGCTCTTTTTTACTCTGTACCGATAACGCCATATCCAAAACCTCCAAAAAACAGTTATTTTCTGCAGGATATTACTGCAACATATATGCCGAATATATGGGCAATAATATCAAATAGATAAACAATTGTAAACAAAAAACTGCACATTTTTGGAAATAAAACTTACAATTTGATGCTTCTTGGGGCTTTTTGATGCAAATAATAGAGATATCGAGGCTAGCGATACCAGATCCAGAACGCAATTATCAGAAAAATAACAACTACAAGAAAGAGATTGAAATAGGCGATAAAATGGAAAAGTTTCTGATGTAAAGAGAGTGAATGCCGGTATTCGGTGTCATACGATCCGACCTCTTTCATCCCTTTCAGCTTGAGATCACTGTGCGGCGCTTTGCTTATCTGGCTTGTAAGGTCCTCCCCCGCCTTGTGGATAAAATGTGTTCCTCTTTTCCAGAGATTGGAATCTGTAACGTCATAAACCTTCCCCATATACGCTATGTATGCGGGTCTCCCTTCATTGCCGTCGAATTCCATCAGGGTGACAGGATCGTATTTACCATCCTCCGGTTTTCGCGCGGCGCCTGTCGACTGCCGAAGTTTTGGCCCTATAAATATAACAACGAATAGACCTGATAGAACAAGAGTAAGGTAGATCGATATTTTTGCCGCCAGCAGGTTGCCCCATGTGGTTTCAGTGAAGACATCCCATCCGCGAACCCTTGAGATAGTGAGCAGGATGCCGGTTATACCAACAATGATCATCGAACCTATCCCGAGCCTCACCTCTGTTTTCGGCAACCCCTTCTCGGCATATGCCGGTCGTAAAACTATATGAACATAGAGGATCGTCCCGAGCCATAGAACGCCTGTGAAGATATGAAGGAAGCCGATGATCGGCAAAGCGGAAGCGTCAACAGGCCCTATCGGCCAGAACCCCCCTGAAGGGGGCCATTTGTAGCCAGAAGCGGCATAATCTATCCCGGCGGGATTAAGCGTTACGCTCTTTTCAAGGTGACATACGTTGCACCCCTGTTTTGTCCCCCTCGCATAATCGGGCCAGGCATCAAGATTCGCCGGCAACAGGAGGCAAATAAAAAGCGCCTGAAGGAATGGAAACCGGAAAGATGAACCCACGAGACGCCCCTACCTCTCTTTGTTCAGAACTTTCAGTTTAGCGTCGATAAGCTCTTCGTGTGACAGCTTGAGAAGCCTCGCTATCTTGTGCACAAGGTAATCTTCATGCTTGTCAAGAATTCCATCGGAATAAACAACCCGCCACACAAGTTCAATAAGGTTCCTTTTTTCGTCCCGCGAGTAATTCTTGTTAATAAGGTTTGTGAAGCTCCAGTAGTCGACTGCGTTATTGAGCTCTTCCTCAGCGCTTTTTATCAATATCTGGGCATCCTCGTCCTTCAGCTCGAATTTGTTTTTCAAGATCGCGATCATGTCGCCCAACTCTTTTTCGGAAAACTCGTTATCTATCCCCGCCATTTCCAGCATCAGGGCGCAGGCTGCCACCTTTACATCGTGTCCCTCTTTACCATCGGTCGTGGCGTCATCGGACGCGCCAAAATATTTCCTTGCGATATTTCCGAACATGACAAAATCCCCCCTCTGCATTCAAAAACATCCCGCTATCAGCGGGTTGAACGGATATTGCAATTATAAACGGATGTGCCCGTGATTCCAGCTTTATAAGCTCATATTGCTTAACAAACTCCCCTGGCAAAGTGTAATATATGTTTTTTTATGTTATCAGAATTATTTTTATCTTCATCACTTTGAGGAGTGGTACTGCCAAATGGAATTTACACGGCTACCATATCGCCGAGCATTTACGGGATGCTGAAAGCGATAACCTCCCTTTTATCCCGGGACGGATGGGACTCCCTCAACGAACGGGAAACAAAAAACCGCCATCTCTGGATACTGGTCATCACAGGCGTCCTTATATACGCGAACACCGTAGACAACTCTTTCCACCTAGACGATTACTACCGCGTACATAAAAATCCAGGAATAGAAAAAGTCTGGCCGGTCACCCGGCACTTTACGGATCCGGGCACAATGTCGTCCATACCGAGAATAAACGCCTTCCGTCCGCTGTTGCCTCTTACTCTTTCAATTAACCATGCGATAGACGGCTATTATTTCCGCGGTTACCACCTCTTCAACATAGGCGTTCATATCGCAGCCGCAATCGTTGTCTATTACCTCCTTTCCGAACTCATTTTGCAGGCAGCTATATTTGAATCGGCAAAGCGGAGGGGATGGCTAGCTTTTACCGCCTCGCTCCTTTTCCTCATCCACCCTGTATCTGGAATACCAGTCAACTACATCTGCGCACGGGATCTTTTGATGACAGAACTCTTTTCAATGTACGCGTTTTACAGATATATCCGGATGCGAAGAACCTCGGAAAAGAGCTGGGGGATCATCCTCGCATCTTTTGTTCTCGCCTTGCTTTCAAAAGGGAACGCGGTTGTAATACCGGGGCTGATCCTTGTATACGAATGGTCCCTAAGGAAGCAACCGGTTTTAAGCAAGGAGTCTTTTCTGCGAGCCCTCCCGTTTTTTCTTATAGTCGCCGGATTTTTTGCCTACACGCGATTTGTTCTCGAATTTTCCGAAGTGGAGAATGTGGTTTCCGGAAACATCCCCGCCTGGGTCTATCCGTTCACGCAGTTCAAGCTCCATCTCTTCCGGTATATTTTCAATTTTGTTTGGCCCCTGTCCATTCATCAGGCACCTCACATTGAACCCCCTGCTCTCACCGACCTCGCTCCGTGGGGAGGATTGCTATTCATACTGATAACGCTATTCATTGCGGTTCGATATTGGAAAACCAATCCTGTTATCGGGTTTTGCATTTTCGCCTACTGGATGCTACTCGCGCCGACCTCGTCAATCTTCCCTTTCTACGCCTACGCAGTTGATTACCGCCCCTACCCATCAAGCGCTTTTTTTTACTTCCTGGTCAGCTATTCCGCATTCACCTTTCTGAGCGATAAAAGGTTAATTGCGGTTGCGGTCGCTGTTACCGTTTATATTGCGGGCATGAGCCTTTTTCAAAACACTACCTGGCGCACCGACGAAACATTGTGGAAATACAGCCTGTCAAAGTCCGGTTCGCCCCTTGCGCACCTTAACTACGCGATGGCGGTAGCCGACCTCCCTGTACGGGAAAAGCACCTCCGTAAAACATTGGAAATGGCGCCCGACTATATTCTCGCGAAAACCAATCTCGGCCTGCTCCTTATTGAAAAAGGGGAATACAACGATGGATTATCTCTTATGATCCAGGCGGTAAAACAGCAGCCGAAATGGGAGCAGACTAAGAAATGGCTTCGAGTCGGGATAGACAAAATTGACAGTCATTTTGATAAAATCGATGAGAACCAGAAAACTGAGCTACTGGCAACGAAGGCAGACGCGCTGTTAACCCTTGGAGAATACGCCGACTCCATTCCCGTACTTAAGGCGCTCACCGGCGCGCTTCCCAACGATACAAAATCGCTATTCATGCTCGGATTCGCATATCAGAGCGCGGGAGAAACAGGCAAGGCGATAGAAACCTATAACAACTATTTAAAACAGGCGCCGCCCGATTACCACGCATACTTCAATATCGCTCAGGCACAAATGTCGCTCGGAAAATGTGAAGAGGCTGTTAATAATTTCAGGAATTCACTGCGGCTGAATCCATCGCTGGAAGAAGCGAGAAAAAATATCCTCATTTGCGAAGCGAGGTCGAAAGGGGCGCACTAATCCATTCGCCCGGGAAATTCAAAACATCATTAATCAATAACCCCTAGCCGACCGGCCTCGAAAGCATCCTGTCCCTCTGCGCGAAGATACCGTTCATCTCCATTAATTGGAACACCAGCTTGGCAATCGTTTTCGGAGTGAGCCATTCGTTGTTGATTACAAGATGATAGAAAGCGTTATCGTAAGAGCTGTGGTCCGTAAAATCCTTTATGAATTTCTCGCGAGCGAACTGTTTCTTTTCTATCTGGTTTTCGGCGTCTCCGCGGTTTAGGCCGAATTTCTTCATCACGTTTTTCACTCGGAACTCATGCGAGCCGATAAGGCGGATATGGGTACCCTGGAAGATCGTGGAATGGAACCTGTGCGTCAATACCTGCGCACCCCCTCCGACCAGAATACAATTCCCCTTCGCCGACAGATTGAGGATGAGGTTTTTCAGTCGTTGAAAAACCTGCAGCTGCGGGGACTTTATAAAATCAGGCACTATTCCGTCGAAAAACCATTTCGCGAACGAATATCTGGTCTCGGTAATCCTGTCCACCATTTCGAGGCCAAGCTTTTCATCAGAAATTATTTTCTCCAGTATCGGATGCGTGAATATATGCCATGGAGATTCCGGGGTTCTTTCATTCAGCAGGTCACACAACTGACCCGCTACCGGATATCCGTCGCATCCGTATTCGCGGGAGATGGTAACAAACCGGGAGGACTGCTCCTTTTCTACCGCCTTTTCACGCTCTTTAAGCCATTGATGATACTGTTCAACATCGAAATCAATATTTTTAATGACACTTTCGGCAGACATATCACACCTCCAAGGAATCAAGATGTTTTGGTACGGGGACAAACTTACCAGAAGAGCTCCACATCCCTTCCCTGTTTTTATTTTACACTTTTTGAATTTGTAAATCTCTTTCATTACAAATTAATTTTTTTCTTGATGCACCCCGGTACGATTTGAAAATGAAGTTCATGCTTTAACAAATCTAACCAGCTGGCCATATAACTATTGTATATTTAATTACTTACCGATCCCGTATTTATGCTTGATTTAAAGAATTTTCCAATGCCATATTTCCATAGCGTTACTTCTTTTTGCAAAATGGATATTTATAGCTTTATTTGCTACCCTGTCTTGGTGCGTTCCATGTGCCTCTCTGTGCAAGCATCAAGCACTTTTTAGAAACCGATGTTGAAAAAGATATTCCTCTACGGAAAGATAATGAAAAATAATCACTCCGACTATCTGCAGTTAATCCTGGAAAATACCAGGGGCTCGATTTTCTGCCTTAATGACGAATTAAAGATTACATTTGCCAACTCCTCTTTTCTTAGAGAAACCGGATACTCAACGCAGGAAGAGGTATTAAACAGAAATATCTTTGAAATGATATCCTCATCACCAGAAAACGGATTTTCTTTAGAACAGGAAAAACACTCACTCTTTATCTCGCTAAAAAATAAGAAGAAAGTGGAAAATGAAAGGATATATTTTCAAAGGAAGGATAAAACCGGTTTTTTTGCCGAATACAATTCGTTCCCTGTAAACATAGACTCCGCCCCCTGCATTTATGTCGTAAACTTTATAAACATCACCGAGCGCGATGCCAGTAGCAGAGAGGTTGCCAGGCTTTCCGGACTTCCGGAAGATAATCCCAACCCGATAATCGAGATATGTTCAAACTCCAACTCAATCCTGTACTGTAATCCCGCAGCCAGTATCGATTTTCCTGAACTGAATCCTTTAACGGGAGCCGGAAAATTTTTGGTCGACTGGAAGCACCCGCTCTTTTCCGGACTGGAATCAATGGTATACGAACTTAAACTCGACGGCCTGGCCAAAGCGCTCGACGTTCTTGATATAGAGATCGGCGACCCTTTTTCCGAAAATTACCGCGTATACAACCGTAAACTGCGATACATCCCCGAAGATTCGACAATAAGGCTTTACGCGACAGACATCACAAAGGAACAGGAACTACTTGAAGGGACAAAAATACTTCTTGAAGAAGTCGATAAGATCAAACAGAAACTTGAAGGGGAACATAAGGAAGCTGAAGAAATCGGCAAATCGCTTCTTTACAGGGAGCCGGAAAATAAAAGACTGATCGCCACCGTCGGAGTTGAACAGAGTTCCGAAGCGGGGGGAGACAGAGCCGGATTCCTCGTTGAAACGAATCAGCAGCAAAAAACCAAAAATGAGTGGCTCGCCGTTTTCGATGCGTCCGGACACGGCAAGGGTGCAGCGAAATTTCAGGAGGTGGCCCTTGGCGGTATACTCACACTCCTTCTACAGGGTCACAACATGAAAGAATCGCTCATATCCGCAAACAGACTTCTTGAAAAATTCAATTCCGGCCGTTTTCTTGTTGGAAACATCTGGCGTGTCATGGAGAGAAATGAACGTGAAGTTGAGGACGGGTTCGTATGGCTGGAAGAGTTCAGCATCGGGCAGCATCCGGTGATGGTACTTGAGCCTGGAAAAGACGAAGTAAGGGAGCTTGACTTCCTAAACGAGGAAAATAGGAAGAGGACAGTGCCTATGGGCCTTTTTTCCGACGGGTTCGAAAACATCGCGCCGCGATATGAAAAACTGAAAGCTGGGACGAGAACTGTCACATACACCGATGGAATCACCGAAGCGATGGATAAAGAAAATAGGCAGTTCGGTAAAACTAGATTGAAGGATCACATTTTTGCTACAAAGGATCTTACGACAGCTGAAGCCTACGCCTTTATAGTTCATGCCGTAAAATGCTGGGTAAACAATCTACCATCAACAACCCCTCCTGACGAGATTGGAAGACTCGACATGGCAGACGATATAACGGTAGCTATTGTCGACATCTTTTGAAACCGGGTGCTAACTTTTTCTGGTTATAAAGATGTCAGGGAAACCTAATAAAGAGGAGGGCCTTTTATGTCTACCTTTTTCATGTTCGGCAAATACCATCCTGAATCTATAAAAAGCATAAGTTCCGCCAGCACAACGAAAGTAAAGGGGATCATTTCAGCACTCGGCGGCAAGGTAAAATCAATTTTAGCTTCTGGGAGAATACAATCTCTTGCTGACAGTGGAACTCCCAGACGCGCAGAAAGCGATGCAGGCGTCACTTGCGACAAGCAGGGATTTCGGAATAGGGTTTACCACTTCACCGGCGATACCGGTTTACGAGTTCGATACTCTTATCAAGTAAATAAATTCATCGCAAACGCCAGGATCCGTGATATTGATATCAAACATGAATGTTCCTATCCGTGAGCTTGCATGGCTACTGGGTGAGCTCGATTAAAAATAAAGTTTGAAGCTACCCGGCAAACTGGCGCGGTATCGGGAGGGCCACAAAGAATGTGCTCCCTTCGCCCTCAATTGATTCGACCCTCAGCTCTCCACCGTGGGCAACTACTATATCAAGGCAGTATGGTAGACCAAAACCGGAGCCTGCCTCCCCTTCGGTTCCCGCAGTGCTTGTTTTTATTTCCGGACGAAAGAGATCCGGTATTCTTGAACTGCTGATACCGACACCTCTATCCCGCACGCCGATGGTGACAAATTCTCCGGACCCGCCCCCCTCATAAAAAAGGGTTATCGAACTCCCTGAATGAGAAAACTTTACAGCGTTGGAGATCAGATTCTGGAATACTTGTGAGAGGAGGGTTATATCGCCAAATATTTTTAGATCTTCAGGAGCATAGTTTTTAATTCCTATATTTTTTACACTTGCCGTGTGCGACAGGTGGCTGATGGCGTCTTCCAACAGCATTCTTACTGGCATTATTTTTCTTTCCGGTTTTATCACGCCGGTTTTGAGGCGGCTGATATCCAAAAGATGCTCTATGGTCCTGCTCATCTGCTCCGATATCTTTATTATCCTTTCGATGATCTCGTCGGCTTCGGCTCCCCCCTTCTTTACATCCTTAAGGCGTTGTATCAATCCCAATACGCCCGCCAGAGGCGACCTCAGATCATGCGAAGCAAGCGTGACGAACTGGTCTTTAAGTTTTGTCGCTTTTTCAGCTTCCACTTTAGCCCTTGTTAGTTCGGAAGTTCTTTCCGTGACTTTTCTTTCCAGCTCTTCATTACCCCTTTGCAGGATCTGATGGATCATCCTCTCATTATTCAGCGCCTCTGCCTGCGCTATCTCCTTCTCCACGCGCATGAAATTTATCCTGTCGGCAAGGGCGAGTGAAAAGAGTATTGCTTCCGCAGGAAATCCCGCCATAAGCGCGAACAGCGCGCGGAATATCCCGGGTATTACCTGGTTTGTTATCAAACCGTAAGCAATCGTGCCTACTAAAAGAAATATCCAGCCGATAATAAAATACCTGGCTGAGCGCTGTCCCTTGCGAAAGGAGAGTATGCCGGCCGCTAAAAGCAAAGGGGGACAAACCAGCGAAGCAAAAAAACTCGCAAAAAAATATTGCGCTGTCAGGCTGGACGATAGCAGGGGGGATATGCCTAGCAAAAGACCGAATGTCGCGATCCCTATCAGGACAAAATCGTATCGGGGTAAAATCACTTCCGTCGATAAAAACTGGCGCGTAAACAGTGTTACAAAGAAGAGTGTGGAGCCAGTAAAAAATATCGGCGCCCTCATGGCAAACCAGGGGAAATCAGGATAGAACAGTTCGTTCCCGAATCCAGTGAGAGCGAGCATCAAGATCGTAACGGAGGCAATATAGAGAATATAGTGGAGATAACTGGTATCCCTGAGCGCGGAATAAACAAACATGTTATAAAATAATAGGGCCAGCATTGCGCCGAAAACCACGCCAAACGCCGTGCCGGTAAGATTATCACGGGAATAAAAATATGTTTCATCCGCAAGTAATGCCGGGAACGAATGCACGCTGGATGTCTTGCTTCTGAGATATATCACTTTTTTTTCACCCGGCTCAAAATTTACCCTGAAAAGAAAATCCCTGTGTGCGACTGGCCTTTTCCCAAATGGAAGCTCGTTGCCGCTGAAGGAAACGGAATACCCTCCTCCAGGCAAAGACTCGTATAGCTCCAGCCTGTTGATAAGCGGATTCGCTATTTCAAAAATCATTCTTTTTGAACCGGAACTCCGGTTTTCCACTTCCAGCCGTACCCAAAAGGCGCTTTTTGAAAAACCGAAATTTACGTAATCGACCGTATTGAGACTGAACAGTGACGTCATTCTGTTAGAAGATACTTCATCAATCGTGTAATTTGCTTCGCTGTCCTCAAATATTTCCATATGCCGCGAGAGTGCGAAACTATTGCTCTCTTCGGTCAATATGAGCGGAGGGGCGTCGACCGGAGATTCAAACGCCAGTACAGTGGCGGGAAACAGAAGTGGAATCGCAAGAAACAGCGAAAGCCAGAATCGGCGATGACGAGCGCCATCTGCTGATAGCGTCATAACCATTTCAAGCGCCCACCGGACATATGCATCACCCAATTTGTTGTGTCGAAATACTTCTCAAAATTATACGTCAACAGGTAAATACATTCCAATTCCCGGCGTATTCAACATTCGCTGATATTCTTTAAATGACCTCTCTTTGACGCGTTACGCGGGGACTGTATAATAGCCGGTGCGTTGTGCGGTGAACAGATTTACGGGAACCAAATTACCTGCATTTGATTGGGATTTACATCATGCACCTGAAATATCAGAACTTAACCGGGTTAATGCAACACTTCCCTGGTATTGACCAGAGAGAAATTGCGGAAGAACTCAAAGAGTGCCAGACCATAAATTACGAGCCTGGCGACTACCTTTGCAGGGATGGCGAGTACGATCATACATGCGGCGTAATACTGGACGGACGCGCGGAAGTTAGACTCCCCAACTCCATTAAAACTATCGACCTTGCGAAGGGAGAACTGTTCGGCGAAATAGCCGTGCTCAGCGGAAATCCCCGTATTGCAGATATAATCGCTACCGAATTCACCTCCGCGCTTATCATCCCCGGCAACAAGTTTCTTGAATTGCTGGATAGATATCCAAAGGCCAAAACATCGGTTGACGAGCAGTATCTGAAACGAGCGCTCGAAACGCACCTCCACTCGGTATCCATATTTTCCGGCCTTTCAGACAAGGTGATACACGACCTGCAAAAGGATATCGTTCTCCTTTCCTTCAAAAGCGGAGATGTGATCTTCAATAAGGGTGACGAAGCCGATTATTTCTATCTTATACGTTACGGATATGTAAAGGTCTCACAGCCGAATGAAGCGGGCGAGGAGAGGATCGTCTCCTACCTCACGGTAGGGCACCACTTCGGAGAGATTGCCCTTATGCATGAAGGTGTGAAGAGGATCGCCACCGTGACAGCCATCAGCAGAACCGAAGTCATCGGAATAGCAAAAAAACAGTTTTTGAAATTTCTTGAGACGCACCCCGAAATTAAAAGCAACATGGAAAAGATAATCGAGATGAGAGTGGAAAAAAACGTGCTTCTTGAAAGGGATCCGCTTTTATCAGCTATTCTGAACACATCAGTCGACTACGGAGTGGTTCAATCCAAAAACGTGCTGATTATCGACATGACAAAATGCATAAACTGCAACTGCTGTGTGAATGCCTGCGCTTCACTTCACGAAGGAGAGACCCTCCTTGTGAAAAAAGGTGTCTGGCTGGATAATTATTTCCTAGTGCCGGCTTCGTGCAGACACTGCGCCGATCCGGTATGCATGACCGATTGCCCCACCTCATCCATCGTAAGGGACGTTAACGGTGAAATTTATCACAAAAAATCGTGCATCGGGTGCGGCAACTGCGCAAGGCTCTGCCCGTACGGGAACATATCGATAATCACATCCCGCAAGCCTTCGGGCGGAACACGAAAACACGCGCTTAAATGCGATATGTGTCGACATTATGAATCGATGGGATGCGTATACAACTGCCCCACGGGCGCCGCTAAACGGATCAACCCTACAGAGTTTCTAAATGATATGGGCCCGCTGATATGAAAAAGAAAAATTCATCAAAAAAGATCGCCGCATTTGTTGAAACGGATGATTTCGGCTCAGGTAGAAAGTGGGCGCTCTTTCTCTCCTTCGCGATTCTTTCACTCCTTGTCTCCCTCATCTTTTATTTGAAAAAACAGGAAGGGCACGCCGGGACATTTACAGGGATGGTCTACGGCGGTATCGCACTCACTTCGGTCATTTTTCTTTCCCTGTACCGCATTCGGAGAAGCGTATTCAGTTTCAAATTCGGCTCGATGCAGTGGTGGATGACTGGGCATATCTACGTCGGCCTTCTGGCCATCATCCCGGTGCTGATGCATACCAATTTTAGACTCCACGGGATATTCAGCCTCTTTTTTTTCTCCCTTTTCATCGTAGTCATTGCCAGCGGTGCGATAGGATGGTACCTCAACTCAACACTACCGGCAGCTCTCACAAGATACGGTGTTATGTCTGCCAACGAGAATGACCTTGCCGGTGAAATAGTGAAGCAGACCGAGGAGATAGAATCGTATCTCAATTCAAAGGCGCAACATTTTAAAAGCAGCACCATCCCTTACCTGCATGAGTACCTGCAAAAGAAACCTGTTATTTACAGCAGAATGTTCATAAGCGACAGAGAGGCGCTTAGTCGCCTGAAATATAAATTCGAACGGCTGAAACTTAACGCCTCCCCGCGCGACGTATACTCCCTCGGCATCCTCCGCTCACTCCTTATGAAAAGGGAGAACCTGATTATACGTCACTCCAAACACCAGCTATTGCGCGGATGGCTGAACGTGCATGTGCCTTTGACCGCGGCGCTTCTTGCCGCCGCTCTTGTTCACGTTACTTCCATGCTTTATTTTTAGGGACTGATAAGATTATGAGACTGTTCCTTTCAATTGCCGCTGTGGCCGTAGTCATAGCCTTTGCTTTCGCAGGCTATAAGGCGAGCAACGGAGCGATTTTCATGAATGAGGATCTGTCGGCAAACCATGAGGCGGCGGAGGAGGATTGCGACGTCTGTCATGACGCCTGGGGCGGTGTGCCGGTCTCATCCTGCGAAAACTGCCACGATAAAAAGGTGCACATAATCAGGGCGAACAAATGCACCGCCTGTCACGCGGACGAGAAACCTCTCTGGCATGTAAAGATAAATTCCGAATGCTGGGGCTGCCACAACAGATTCGACTGGGCTACCGGTCCGCAGGTTCCCGAATGGGCGAAGGAACTAAAACATGCCTCCGGCGACATCCCCCATCAAGGGAAACGCGACTGTTATTCCTGCCACGAGGAACACAAGGGGAGACACAGGGATATCAGGAAAATCGAGGACAATAAATGCAAACGATGTCACCTCCACAAGAACCATCCCCCCGCGCGCCCGGTCTATCCGAAGAAGGGGGATCAGAATCCGCTGAATTTTTCGCACAAGATACATTTCGAAAAAACTACGCTCGATTCGAAAAATTGCGACTTCTGCCATACAAGGAGAATGCCGGACGGAAAGGTGATGCTTACCGCTTCATTCCGCAAACATTGCGGAACATCCTGCCACGAACTGCCGGATCATAAAAGGAACGCAAAGGATACAAGCAAATGCAAACTGTGCCACACGAGGGACGATTACAGCATCGTTCCAAAACTTACTTTGCCGAAGATAAACCTTGTTCACGCGCCTGAGCGTCACGCAAAATTTGAATGTCTCGAATGCCATACGAACGTGATCAATATCGAATCGGGCGTCTTCGTTAAAAAGGTAGAGGTGAGCATCTGCACCACATGCCATAAGCTGAAAAAGATGAATTCAAACTGCACTACCTGCCACCAGTTCCACAACCACGAAAAAATCGAATCGGAAACAATTGCTAATTATTAGGTTCCTCATCACCCAACAGCAAGTGTGTCTTCACACGCGATAATTTGGCAGTTTTGCTGGGCTCTGATAGGATGAAGGGAAAAGGAGTTATCAAGGATGTTTCTGAAGCTGTTCGCACTGTTCATAATCGTGCCGCTGGTGGAACTGGCGCTTTTAATGAAACTAGGAGCAATATTCGGTGTGCTTCATACAATCTCGCTCGTGATAATCACCGGTATAATCGGCGCCCTGCTGGTGCGCCAGCAGGGTTTCCGCGTGATAGCCGAATTTCAGAACTCCCTTCTCGAGGGGCGCGCGCCTACCGATTCCATAATAGAAGGGCCGATGATACTTATCGCCGCCGCGTTTCTCCTCACTCCGGGGATAATTACAGATCTGCTCGGGTTCATCCTCGTGATACCGTACACGCGCGGGATCATAAGAGATTACCTGAAACAGTATTTCGCCGCGAAGGTCGCCGAAGGAGCATATACCGGAATGAAAAAAGGGTGGGCCTTTTACTCCTCCTCAACGAAGACATCGGGTCACAAAATAGATATCGACAAGGATAAGAACGACATCATCGACGTGTGATTTCTATATCCGTGCAATCACTCCGTCTCTGCCTGCAAAAGCAGACGAACATGACAATTCATGCTCACACAGTTCAGCATCATGCTACCCCCGCACCCACACCCGCAGGGAATAGTGAAATCAATGAGCTGAGTTAGCCGCAATCTCTTTCTGTCCCGTCGCCAAGCATCAATATAGAATTTTTACTGCTCCCATGTCCATACGCCATCTGTGTGAGCTTAAGTACGCAATCTTTCAATGTTTCCGTCTGTTCTTTTAGATCATTTGAAGAGGCGGCGGTCTCCTCTGCGTTTGCGGCATTTCTTTGCACCGACGAATCAATCTGTTCCACCGCGGTGTTAATCTGCGTAATACCTTCCGCCTGCATATCGCTCTGCCTCGCGATGCTGGTGAGTTTGATATCTACATCAACGATAAACTTCGTAATCTTTTGTAATGATGATGCTGCTTTGTGTACAAGATCGACCCCTTTTTTGGAATTCGCGTCTGCCGCATTTATAAGCTGAGCCGTATCCTTGGCGGCGGCTGTCGAACGCTGTGCAAGATTGCGCACCTCTTCAGCAACAACGGCGAAACCTTTCCCCTGCTCTCCGGCGCGCGCCGCTTCGACCGCGGCGTTCAGCGCTAGTAGATTTGTTTGAAAAGCGATCTCTTCAATAAGTTTGATTACCTTTGATATCTCTGACGAACTTTTGGCCACTTCACCCATTGAGGTCACCGCCGAATCCATTAGATTACCTGTATCACTCATAAGACCATTTGCCTCCTCGGCCTGATGGTACGCCTCATTCGCGGCCTTCGCATTTTTTTTAGCGATTTGAGCAAACTCGACAAGCGTGGAAGAGGTCTCTTCAATTGACGCTGCCTGCTGGGTAGACGCTTCGGAAAGCTGCATGCTTGCGCCTGCTATCTGTAAGGAAGAATTTGAAACTCTCTCAAAATTTTCTGTTATCTGTTCAATTACACCGTAGAGAATGTTGTTTACATTCTTTCGCACTAAAAAAACGAGAACCATTATTACCAATATCAGTTGCACCACCAAAATCGATATTTGTTCCTTTAAATTCGTAGCGGCATGCTTTTCCATTTCGTCAAGTGAAATGATCAAGCTTATCGCGCCATTTACTGTCCCTTCGCTCCCTTCATGGCAATCCATGCAGTTGATCATCCCCCCCCTGTCCCTAGACATTATGAAGGGAACAACCGCCCGCATGGTTTTTTTTCCTGAACCGCTCTCCTCAATACGGAATATGCTTTTTCCATTCGAAAGCACATTGCGCTCTGCGTCATCCCTTGGCTCCTGTTCTTTCCCGTAACCACGGTTCTCAAACTGCTCGTTTACAGATTCGGCACGGATAACTCTCAGCTCTTCTATACCGGAAGTGGTTTTTCTTAACAGTTCCATATAAAATTTCCGCTCGCTCATGATCCCGTTCAACATCATGGTATTTAAGGAGCCTAAAACTGTGTCGGATATTCCGCTCGCAAATAATTTTGCCTCCAGCTCTGTTAGTTCTGATTGTTTTTTGACGGACCAGAATATATTGAAAGCCGATATAAGAGTAAGAACAAGGCCTATCGATAAGGTGAGCTTGGCCCCGATACCCAATTTGTTAAACCAATTAAACATCAAAATCTCCTTGTGCGCGATTTAGAACAGGCGATATCACTGGACAGATGAGTTGACCCCATACCTCCGTACGCCTGGTTCCAATCTATATTTCATTTTGCAGCAGCTTCAGGCGCGAACGCCTAAAACATTTTTATGACTTTTCATTATCCCAGCAATATCGAAATAAATGAAATAAACATTAATGTTATATTTGCTATCAATAAAGCTGCATAATCATTACCTGATGGAAACAATCAAGGCAAGATAGAGCGGCAGGAATCGAGGCTCAGAACTCGCCAAAATATAAATTGCCCGAATATCCACAAAAAGACCGAGACACTGGGTGCTTCTGTTACATTTGCTACATAATTTGTCAACCGATAGGCCCGCCAACTGCTTGAAAAATAATTAAACTTTCCAGATTTTTAAATTCAAACGATTCATAATAAACTTATGAGTACAACTTGTTTTGAAAGTTTCAGGCCTAGAGAAATAGCAGGAAGAGATAATGACCGAAAAACTTGAATCTATTGGTGAGCGAGAGTTTGTCCTTTTCCGTGACCTTATCTACAAGGAAAGCGGCATTACATTAAACGAAAGCAAGAAAGCGCTCCTCGAGGCCAGACTAAGCAAACGAATGAGAGGCACTGGCATAAGCTCTTATAAGGAATACTACGATCTTGTAAAGAAGGATAAAACCGGTAACGAACTGACATTACTTCTGGATGTGGTATCAACGAATTTAACTTTTTTCTACAGAGAAATTAAACATTTCGACTTTATGAATAATGTCTTAATACCAGAATTGGCGGCTCGTCATCAAAACAATCCAGCCGCCCAAATAAGGGTATGGTGCGCGGCCGCTTCCTCCGGCGAAGAGCCTTACTCCATACTATTCACCCTCCTTGAGCATAAATTGTTTCAGACCTCATGGAATCTCAAAATGCTTGCTTCGGATGTTTCGGTCGACATGCTTAAAATAGCCAGCGAAGGGAAGTACGCAAGGAAAAGGGTGGATAAGGTTCCTCAAGCGATACTTAACAAATACTTTAATAAAACCGGGACCGGCGCCGACTCCGTTTTCACGGTCCAGGCGGATTTCCGAAAAATGATCCAATTCAAACGATTTAATCTCATGACGCCGGAGTTTCCATTCAAGCATCAGTTTGATTTTATTTTTTGTAGAAATGTCATGATCTACTTTGATTCGCCTACCAGAGAAAAACTGGTTGGCAAATTTTATAAATATTTAAGGAGTGGCGGTTATCTGATAGTCGGTCACTCTGAAAGTCTAACAGGATTGCGGCATGAATATAAATATACAATCCCTACTGTGTACCAAAAATAAATAGAAATACTATAAAGGTATAAAGTATGTATTTAGAATGGAACGACCAATACAGCGTACAAGTCAAAAAATTCAATGCGCAGCATAAAGATATGTTGCAGATCATCAATGCCATTCACGATGAACTGCTTGGCAACAACAGACGGGAAACGCAGATTCAGCTACTGGACAAATTGACTCTAAACACAATGAATCATTTTTCAGATGAAGAACAGGCTTTGCATGAAATAAACTATTCGGAAATACTGGACCACATGGACGAGCACTTGAATCTTTTGCAAGAGCTACATGATTTGAAGACAGATTATATGAACAACCGCATCGACATAAGTGAAGAACTGGTCGGCTTTTTGGCAAATTGGCTGATTGTTCACATTGAAGATATGGATAAACAATATATACCTCTTATGCGCGACGAATAACCGACTGGCAATCAGATAATTCTATTTAGCGCCAAACCAACCATGCATTATCCTCCTACTTTTTTTCTAGTCATATCTCACAGTAGCATTTTCTTTCAAAAGCATAATATTTATATTTTCCGTACGTGACCGACGCTGAAGCCGAAGCGCAACGAAGTAGCGCGATGTTTATCTGACGCAAAATTCAGCTCCCGCTATCCAAACAGATTTTGCAAAGAGAAACGAGCGATACAAGGCGCGTGAGACTGAAGCGAGGGAACGTACACCCGTACGTGACCGACGCTGAAG